>NZ_JBVVUU010000014.1:0-70964 GCF_056032925.1 Aeribacillus sp. JST-2 | reverse complement strand
CACATAATCTGAAATACGATTACGAAAAGGCAACAATGCATCAGTAATCGTAAGTAAGATTATATCACAAAGACCTGGCGAAAAAAATGGAAATCGTGAGGTCTATTTGTCATGCGAAAATTTATTTTGGAAGGAAGGGGTACCCCTTCCTTCCAAAATAAAATCTATATTAACCAAATTATTTAATAAAAAACACTTGACTAGAGGTAAGAAAGAGGTTGTCCGAAAAATGGTTTTTCAACCCAATCATGAAAAAAGTAAGACCAAAGAATGCTGTTATATCAACATTCTTTGGTCTTTTATTTGGAAACATGTGACACTAAAATAGGCTTTTCAAACAGCCCCTACTGCATTATTCCGCCGGAATGACAGAACCATGGTATTTTGAATTGATAAATTCTTTAATTTTATCCGATTTGAGAACTTCCACAAGCGCTTTGATCTTTTCAGAATCCTGATCTTCACTGCGAACAGCGATAATGTTTACATAAGGATTGTCTTTTGGCGATTCAAGTGCAATCGCATCTTTAGAAGGATCAAGGCCCGCATCTAATGCGAAGTTTCCATTAATTAATACGGCATCTCCTTCATTGTTTTCATATGCTTTTGTCAACATTGGGGCTTCAATATCTGTTTTGAATTTCAAATTCTTTGGATTTTCGGCAATGTCTTCTACTGTCGCAGCCGTTTTATCAACACCTTCTTTTAATTTGATTAATCCTTTTTCTTCAAGCATTGATAACATGCGGCCATGATCGGCAACGGAGTTGCTCATAATGATGGTTGCTCCGTTGGGAAGTTCTTCTAACGATTTGTATTTTTTTGAGTAAACGCCTATCGGTTCAATGTGAATGCCGCCGGCGTTGGCAAAGTCATATCCATGCTCTTTTTTCTGACCTTCAAAATACGGAATGTGTTGGAAATAGTTTGCATCGATATCTTTTTCCGCAAGCGCTTTGTTTGGCAGGACGTAATCTGTAAATTCTTCAATTTCCAGTTCATAACCTTTTTCTTTAAGCAGCGGTTTTGCCTCTTCTAAAATTTCTGTATGCGGCACAGGGGAAGCCCCGACTTTAATGACTTTGTCTTCCCCGCTTCCAGAGCCTCCGCCTTGATCACTTGCACCGCATGCAGCCGAAAAAATCATAGCCGCACCTAATAACGAAGATAAAAGCAATTTTTTCATCAACATTTCCTCCTTATCGTTTATCAATGGATTTTGTTATCATATCTCCAATAAATTGGATGAGAAACACAATGATCAAAATCAGAATGGTGGCAACCAATGTGACATCGTTATGATTTCGTTGAAAGCCTTCTAAATAGGCAAGATTTCCAAGCCCTCCGGCGCCTATCGCACCAGCCATTGCCGTGTAGCCGACCAACGCGATTGCGGTTACGGTTATTCCCGATACTAAGGCTGGGAGCGATTCCGGTATCAGCACTTTAAAAATAATGGTGCTTGTTGTCGCTCCCATTGATTTTGCCGCTTCTATCACGCCTTTGTCCACTTCCCGCAAAGCGATTTCTACCATTCTTGCATAAAATGGCGCGGCTCCGATAATAAGAGCCGGCAAAGCGGCATTTGCCCCCAATATCGTTCCAACCACCGCTTTTGTAAAAGGCAATAGCAGGATGATCAAAATAATAAACGGAATAGAACGGAAAATATTTACAACGGCAGCTACAATCGAATGGATGACATTATTTTGCCACAGATTCCCTTTTGACGTTAAAAAGAGCAGCAAACCTAAAATGATGCCGAGGAAAAATGTAGCTGCTACAGAAACTCCCGTCATATAAACCGTTTCGTACGCTGCATCCAAAACTTTGTCCCATTTCACATTAGGCAAAAAAGTCTCAGCCATTCGCAATCACCTCCAATTCTATTTGCTGATTGCGAATATATTCAATGGCTTCTTTAATTTTTTCTTCTTTGCCGTCGATATGAATAAGCAGCGAACCGTAAGATCCGTTTTGCGTTTGCGATATTTTTCCTTGCAAAATATTTACATCAACGTCAAACTGTCTGATCAGCTTGGAAATGACAGGTTGTTCCGCACGGTCGCCAATAAACGTCAGTTTAACAACCTTTCCTTTTTTATACTTATCAAGAAGGTGTTCCACCGTTTCTTTTGTTTCCTCGGGTTCTGTCACTTGTTTTACAAATCGTTTGGTAATGTCGGCCTGCGGATTCCGGAAAACGGTTAAAACATCCCCCTGCTCAACAATTTTTCCGTTTTCCATCACGGCAACCCGGTGGCAAATTTTGCGGATGACATGCATTTCATGTGTGATCAGCACGATTGTCAACCCCATCCGCTTGTTGATGTCTACAAGCAAATCGAGAATCGAATCAGTCGTCTGCGGATCTAATGCTGATGTCGCCTCATCACATAAAAGCACTTTTGGGTTATTGGCCAGAGCCCTCGCAATGCCGACCCGCTGTTTTTGGCCACCGCTTAATTGCGATGGATACGCATCTTCTTTCCCTTCGAGACCAACTAGTTTTATTAGTTCATCCACCCGCTTTAGCCGCTCGCTTTTGGCAACGCCGGCAATTTCAAGAGGAAAGGCGATATTTTCGCGGACGGTTCTTGACCAAAGCAGGTTGAAATGCTGAAAAATCATGCTGATTTCCTTGCGTGCGGTTCTAAGTTCTTTTCCTTTGATACAGTCAATTCTTTTTCCCGCCACATTAACAGATCCCCCTGTCGGCTTTTCAAGGCCGTTCAGCAAACGGATTAGCGTGCTCTTTCCCGCTCCGCTGTAACCGATTATTCCAAAAATTTCTCCGCTTTGAATCTCAAGGTCCACCTGATCCACAGCTTTGACTTGATTTCGATTGGATTGGTAAATTTTCGTAACAGCCTTAAGTGAAATCATCTTCTCACCTTCTTTCTTACAACATAGGAGGTGTCCCCGTTAAACGATTAAAAAGCCTTCCTGCAAGAGCAGAAAGGCGGAAAATATTGCAAATCCTTCAAACCTTTCCATCTTTCAAAGCAATGATGCTTTGCGTGATTTGGCACCATTTCAGCAATATCCTGACGGTTGCCGGGCTTCATAGGGCACGTCCCTCCGCCGCTCTTGATAGAAATTATCTAATATTTAACTTTTTACGTTAACAAACTACTTGGCTAGGATTTTACCACCTGCCTACCTTCATGTCAATGGAAAAGTCCAATTAATTAAAGAAAAACAATTTAGAATATTTATGAATGATCAGCTGCTAATGATAAAATCGCTTCCAATCTTAAAATATCCCGAAACGTCCCTTCTACTTTAATCGCCTTCAATTCCATCAGTTGCTGAAGCTTTAATTGTCCCGTTAATAGATCCTTCATTTGTCCATCGTTTCCTGTCATTTTCAGATGAACTGTTTCAGGCGCAGTTTCCATACACTTCAGCCCCTCTATATCCAGTTGAAAATAACACTTGGAATGTTTAGATTCGCATGCAATAATGAGAGGTATGGAAGGAAAAAGCGGCTTGATCAAATGATGCTCATTCACTCTTTTTAATAGAGACTCAAACAATGTTGGACCCCTCCAGCAAGTTACGGTTTATAAACAACTACTTCTTTCTCTTTTCCCGTCTTCCTGCTGGCAGTTGTCGACAATTTCACAACATATGTGACATTTCCCAAGAAATAATGTTCTTAAGAAGGAACGTATTTTTTCAATAGCTGATAAAGATAGTCAACGGAATGAAAAGCATATATTTTTTTAATGATTTTCCCGTTTTCAAAAATCAATAGACAGGGGACACTTTCAATTTCCCATTCTTTAGCGTATTCAGGGATATAATTTAAATTTTTCATTAAAATGGAAATAGAGGGCATTATCGTTTCAATAACCGACAACATTTTGGATGCTAATTGGCACGTGCCGCAAAACGGCGTGTATAAATATAAAACTGTCCTTTTTTGTTGATGAATCTTTCCCAATTGTTCCGATGTCAATTCATTCATTTCAACATTTCACACACCCTTACGATAAATATTTTACATGGACATCAATGTTGGCACTCAATAGAATTGAGGCTATGTGCTTCTCAGGCGCCGATGCCACTTCTCTGTACATTTTGTCGATGTATAAATGGCTGGCCTCCGGGAGCTCCCGTTTAAATTGTTTTCTTAGTCTTTCCCCTGCTTTGTCCGCATCAACTAAAATATAAACTTCCTTGTAAAACAAGCTTTCCACCAATTCGTCAAGCTTGGAAATACTTAACGTTCCATTCGTGCAAATGACTTCCACAGGCTCATTTACGATCTTTTCAATTTTCAGCTTATCTGATTTTCCTTCTACAATGATCACCTTTTCGGCCTCTGTACTTGCCATTGGCATCACCTTTTTGATTTTGGGGTCATTTCGCAAAGCATTTTTTGTTGATAGCAAATATCTTCTCTTTTCCTTTTTATTCCTAATTTTAAAAAAGCAAAATCCCCCTCTCGCTTAGAGAAGGGGATTGAGCCTCAGTCTTCTTTTACCATTTCTTCATATTCTTCAGCAGTCATCAGTTTTTCGACATCGCTTATATCATTAGGCTCCACAATAATCATCCAAGCTTTTTCATAAGGCGACTCATTTACATATTCAGGATTATCATCCAGTTCTTCGTTCACTTCCACTACTTTTCCGCTGATTGGTGCATAAAGTTCAGATACAGTTTTAACGGACTCGACGCTTCCAAACGGCTCGTCAGCAGTTATCTCATCACCAACTTCTGGAAGTTCAACGAAAACAATATCACCTAATTCAGATTGAGCGAAGTCAGTAATGCCGATTTTCACTTTATCCCCTTCTACCTTCACCCATTCATGTTCTTCAGAATAACGCAATTCTTTTGGTGTGTTCAATGTTTTTCCCTCCATGCCAAAATATTAATTTAAAGATTTCTATGATAAATAGAAAATCTTTTTTTCATGAATTTCTCCACGTTTTTTCAAATTCCTCTTCTTTAAATCCAACTGTAACCTTTTCTCCATCTGTCACGATCGGACGTTTTATCAGCATGCCGTCAGACGAAAGCAACTCATAAATGTCCTCTTCTGACATGGCTTTTACTTTCTCTTTTAAACCTAATTGCCGATATTTTTGTCCGCTTGTGTTAAAAAATTTTTTCAACTCTAAACCGCTTTTTTCATGCAATTTCTTTAATTCATCTTTTGAAGGAGGATTTTTTGCAATATGTATCTCTTGAAAATCAATGTTGTGCTCTTCCAGCCACTTTTTTGCTTTGCGGCAGGTTCCGCATTTCGGATACCAATACATCTTCAAAGCCAAGCTGATTCACCTCCTCCATACAACACCAATCATATTTTATCATATCCAACAGGACAAGACTAATAACTTGACCATTATTTTTAAGACCAGACTCTTTCATGAGTCTGGCCCCATTGAATTTCATTTTATACAATATATTTTCCTTCTTCAATTAATTTTGCCGCAATTTGCCGTTTTTTTTGTATAGCATTGATCGGCACGTATCTTGAAAGTTTCTTTAACGCCGATAACATTATCCGCAGGCTGTCGCCTTCTTCCACAGCGGCAATCGTTTCCTTTGCAGCCGTTTCCAATTGTTGAAACGCTTGTTGGGCAAATACTTGAGTGTAAAGAAGTTTTTGCTTGTTTTTTTCGACTCCTGTTTTCGAAATAGCTTTTTCAGTCCGCAAAACAGCCGATTCCATTGCATAAACATTGCTCACTGCATCGGCAATATTTGCAAGAATCTCCTGCTCACGCTGCAAAGATTCGCCAAATTTTTGAGCGGCGATTCCAGCCATTAAAAGCGTTATTTTTTTCGCTTGGCGAAGAAGATATTTTTCTTGCTCTAAAGGATCAGCGCCTGCTTCTTCCGGCATCATCATCAGTTCCTCTTTCAGAGTTTGCGCCTTTTGAAATAAAGGCAGTTCCCCTTTCATTGCTTTTTTCAAATACATTCCCGGAACTAATAAACGATTAATTTCATTCGTCCCTTCAAAAATACGATTAATTCTGGAATCTCGATAGGCCCTTTCCACCTCGTACTCAGCCATATAACCATATCCGCCGTGGATTTGCACTCCCTCATCCGCAATATAGTCGAGCGTTTCCGATCCGAAAACCTTATTCAATGAACATTCAATAGCATACTCGGCAATGGAGGCCGCCATCGCATTCCCATCTTTTTTTTCTTCAGATGTCAAATAGCGCATCCGATCATCAAATAACCCGACCGTTCGGTAGACGGAGCTTTCCATAGCATACAGCTTTTGTGCCATATTTGCCAATTTTTCTTGTATGAGCGGGAAACTGGCAATCGGCTGCCCAAACTGCTTCCGTTCAATCGCATATTTTGCCGATAATTCGATAATTCGTTTGCAAGCCCCGATTGCTCCGACCGCCAATTTGTAACGGCCGATGTTTAAAATATTGAAGGCAATTTTGTGTCCCTTTCCGATTTCTCCTAAAACATTTTCTTTCGGAACCGGGACATGATCCAAAATCAGCGTTCGTGTTGAGGAGCTTTTGATCCCCATTTTCTTTTCTTCCGGTCCTGTTGAAACACCCGGAAAACCTCTTTCAACAATAAATGCCGTAAAATGTTCGCCGTCCACTTTTGCATAAACGATAAACACATCCGCAAAAGCAGAATTTGTGATCCATTGTTTTTCCCCGTTTAGAATGTAGTGGGTTCCTTCATCATTCAGTCTGGCCGTTGTTTTTGCCCCCAACGCATCAGAACCCGAGCTTGGTTCAGTAAGTGCATAAGCAGCGATTTTCTCCCCTGATGCTAGTTCTGGTAAATATTTCTTTTTATGCTCCTCGTTTCCAAACAATACAATGGGAAGCGTTCCGATGCCGACATGAGCCCCAAAAGAAATGGAAAATCCGCCGGCTCTGGAAAATTTTTCGCCAATAAGGGCTGAGCTTACTTTATCAAGACCCAAACCGCCGTATTCTTCCGGTATATCCGCTGCCAACAGTCCAAGTTCTCCTGCTTGTTTTAAAAGTTTGACAGAAAGGTCAAATTCGTGATGTTCCAAACGGTCGATATGCGGGACAACCTCATTGATGACAAAATTTTCAGCAGTTTTTTCAATCAATTTATGTTCTTCCGTGCAGTCCTCCAGCGTAAACACCCGATCAAATGGGATATCATCAATTAAAAAGCTGCCGCCCTTCAAATAGCCATCCGTTTTGTTGACCATTGAAAAAATTCCCCCTTGATATTTTTAAATGAGCTCAAAAATTCCAGCAGCTCCCATGCCTCCGCCAATGCACATTGTCACCAATCCGAATTGAATGTTCCTCCGTCTCATTTCATGAAGCAACGTTAACGTCAATTTCGTTCCTGTACATCCCAGCGGATGTCCGAGGGCAATCGCACCTCCGTTTACATTCACCTTTTCCTCATCCAAACCTAGTTCACGAATCACTTGTATGCATTGAGAGGCAAATGCCTCGTTTAATTCAATCAAACCAATGTCGGCTAATTCAAGCCCCGCCAATTTCAATGCTTTTGGAACGGCGGCAACCGGTCCGATACCCATCACTTCGGGAGGCACTCCGCCGACAGCAAAGGAACGGAATTTTGCCAGCGGTTGCAACTGGAATGATTCTGCCTTTTTTCTTTCCATCACCATAACAGCTGCAGCGCCATCACTCATTTGCGAAGAATTGCCGGCCGTTACCGTGCCGTTTACGGCAAATGCCGGTTTTAACGCCGCAAGCACTTCTTTTGTCGTATTTGGCCTAATTCCTTCATCCTGAGAAAAATGAATATTCCTTTGTTGACACTTATTGTCCGCACCAACCGAGCGAACGGTTACCTCAACAGGCACGATTTCTTCATGAAATTTCCCCGCTTGAATTGCTTTCGCTGCCTTTCGGTGGCTGCTTACAGCAAATTCGTCTTGCTCTTCTCTCGTTACCTTGTATTTCTTTGCAACTTGTTCGGCCGTATGCCCCATGCTCATGTAATATTCAGGAGCTTCTTCCGCCAACCTTGCATTCGGACGCACGACATTTCCCGACATTGGCACGAGGCTCATGGATTCGGTTCCGCCGGCTATAATGACATCCGCAGCCCCTAGCATGATCCTCTCGGCAGCATAAGCGATTGATTGCAAGCCCGAAGAGCAAAAACGGTTAATTGTGATTGCCGGCACTGTGTGGGAAAGTCCAGCAAGAGCAACGATGTTTCTCGCGATGTTTAACCCTTGTTCAGCTTCGGGCATGGCGCAGCCAAAAATGACATCATCTATTTCTCCTTCATAGTTGCCAGCCCTTTTTAGCGTTTCTTTGACCACTAGAGCTCCCAAATCGTCCGGCCGGACGTTGGACAAAGTTCCTTTTTTCGCTTTTCCGACCGGTGTCCTCGCTCCAGCAACAATCACAGCTTCCCTCATTTCCATTCTCCTTTCCCCGCCTGCAAGCCATTTAGCTTTAGGCGTCTTGATTCAATGGCATTTCGAATGAACATTGCGATTGATCATCAGTTGCGGAGAGGTTTTCCTTTTAGCAGCATATGCTGCATTCTCGCCTGTGATTTTGGTTCGCCCACTAAACTTAAAAATGCTTCCCTTTCCAAATCTAATAAATATTGTTCATCTACTTCCGATCCAAACGGAATTTTCCCGCCTGCAAGCACAAAAGCAAGTTTTTTCGCAATTTTTAAATCATGTTCTGAAGCATATCCCGATAAATACAAATTTCGCGCCCCCAATAGCAACGCAGCGTATCCAGTTTCTCCCACCACTTTCACCTTCTTACGGACGGGAGGTGTGTAGCCTTTTTCATACAAAGCCAATACTTTGTGTTTTGCATCGTATATAAGATGATCATGATTTACGCTGATATTGTCTGTTGCTTGAAGAAATCCGATTTTCCGCGCTTCATCTGCTGAAGTGGATACTTTTGCCATTGCAATCGTTTCAAATACTTTATTGGCTATTTTTTGCAAATCGACATCAACACCGTCCGGGAGACTTTCCAGATGATGAATGTAAAGTTCTTTATTGCCTCCGCCTCCCGGAATCAACCCTACTCCGACTTCCACAAGTCCGATATATGTTTCCATCGCCGCTTGTATGCCTGCAGCCGGCAAGCAAACCTCCGCTCCGCCTCCCAGCGTCATATTAAACGGTGCTGCGACAACCGGTTTCGGGCTGTATTTTATTTTCATCATCGCCTGCTGAAACTTTCTTACCATCAGTTCGATTTCCATGTAATTCTCATCCTGCGCTTCCATCAGCATATACGCAAGGTTGGCGCCAACACAAAAATGTCTCCCTTCATTGCCGATGACAAGCCCTTTATAATTTTTGTCAACCTCATCAATGGCATGATCTATCATTTGGACAATATCAAAACCGATGGCATTGTTTTTCGAGTGAAATTCCAACAGCGCCACATCATCGCCAATGTCGATCAAGCTTGCACCGCTGTTTTTCTTGATTACCTTTTTTTCTCCCTCTTTTAAAGAAGCCAAATGAATAATTTTTCGATTTTTCTTGATCGGCTTGTATTCCCCTTGATGATAATAAAATACCGTTCCATTTTCGTGTTTATAAAATGATTCATTTCCATTTGACAACATTTCTTTCATCAAATCAGGGACACCGTCTCCGTTTTGCTCAAGCTTTTCGACTGATTGTTTAATGCCGATTGCATCCCACATTTCAAAAGGGCCGAGCTGCCATCCAAACCCCCATTTCATTGCTTGATCAATGTCAACGATGGTCTCGGCAATTTTTCCAAGCTGTTCAGCAGAATAAATAAGCGTTGGCAGAATCGTGTTCCAAAGCAGGTCCCCTGCACGATCTTCGGCAAACAAGAGCAATTTTAACTTTGCGGTAGTGCCTTTTGCCTGCTTCGCCCTTTCAACAGAGGGGGCTTTTAACTTTTTTCTTTGCTCATATTCCATCGTGTTCAAATTCAATTCAAGAATTTCTTTGCTTGTTTTTTTATAAAAACCTTGGCCGCTCTTTGCGCCAAGCCAGCTGTTTTGCTGCATTTTCATCAAACAGTCCGGTACCTTAAAAATGTCTTTTTCGGGGCCTTCCACTTTTTCATGTACATTGTTGGCAACATGAATAAACGTATCAATTCCAACCACATCTAAAGTACGAAACGTTGCGCTTTTAGGCCTTCCGATCAACGTACCTGTTACAGAATCAACTTCCCCTACAGAATACCCTCCTTTTAACATTTCCCGGACAGTAACAAGCAGCCCGTATGTGCCGATCCGATTGGCGATAAAATTCGGTGTATCTTTTGCTTCAACGACCCCTTTTCCAAGGATGTCTTCGGCAAATTGTTTCATCCAAACAGTGACATGATCATCGGTTTCTTTTGCGGGAATGATTTCCAACAATTTTAAATAGCGGGGAGGATTAAAAAAGTGTGTTCCTAAAAAATGTTTCCGAAAATCTTCTGAACGTCCTTCGGCCATTGCCTCGACGGAAATTCCGGAAGTATTTGTGCTGACGATTGAGCCTTGTTTTCGATATTGGTCAACTTTTTCCAATAAACTTTTTTTCACCTCTAACTTTTCAACAACGGCTTCAATGATCCAATCCGCCTCCGGCAATCTTTTGAAGTCGTCTTCAAAGTTTCCGATCTCAATCCGGGCGATATTTTCCTTTGCAGTCAAAGGTGCAGGTTTTTGGGTCAACAGCCTTTGCAAAGCTTTATCGCCAAAGCGATTTCTCACCCTTTTGTTCTGAAATGTCAAACCCATTTGCTTTTCTTCATCCGTCAGGCTCGATGGTATCATGTCAAGAAGCAACACTGGGATTCCAATGTTTGCCATAAACGCTGCAATTTGCGACCCCATGACACCCGATCCGAGAACTGCCACCTTCCTTATTTGCCGCACTATCACTAATCCCCTTTCACCATTTGAATGAATACTCATTCATTTAATTACAAAAAAATTACTACTAAAAGTATAAAATATTTAGAAAATTTATTCAATGACCTTAACCATTTTTTCGGAATATCCCTCCATTTCCGGGGAAATCTAAACCTGTACGATGAAATAGAGGAGGATTTCCATGAATCAAATGAATCAACCGCAAAATGTTCAACAAAATCAGCCATTGATGAATGAACCGCCGCAAATAATATCAACAAAAGACCATCTGTATTTAACGGATATGTTGTCATGGAATTTAACTGCTATGAAAAAAGCCCGTTTCTATGCGCAGCAATGTCAAATTCCTGAAGTGCAAGCTGCTCTAGATCAAGCAGGGCAAATGCACCATCGCCACTATCAACAAATTTTAAAACATTTAAACGCCAATGCACAACAAATGCAATAAGGGAGGAACATCATGCAAAACCAACAGCTAAACAACATGAAAATCAGCAATCCGGAAACCACGGTGCAAAAAACTCCGCAAATGAATGATCGTGATTTTCTCAACGATTTTTTGGCGACTGAAAAATATTTCGCCCACAGCTACAGCACCGCATTGAACGAACTGAGCCATCACGTTCTGTTTGCAGACATCCAAATGATTTTTGATGAAACGCAAAAATGCCAACGAGCGCTTTATGAATTAATGTTTAAAAACGGATGGTATTCAATAGAAGCTTGCGAAAATCAAAAATTGCAGCAAAGCTATCAACAATTTGCCAATTACCTGCAGCAACAATCCCCTTACTATTCCGTTCAGTAAAAAAAGCTGATCCTGATGTTTGCTGCTGGATCAGCTTATTTTGATTTTCCTCTATGCTGCTCATTTAATTGTTTGATTTCATAGACAATGGCCTTCATTTGTTCTTTTGCTTCCGGAAAACGCTCATTCCAATGCTTAGCCAGCGGGGGCATCGATTTGGAAATATAGGTGTACAGCGCCCACATCTTGACCTTTTCTTTTCTTTCAGGCGTCGATTCACCAAGCAACAATTCCGTATATTTTTCAACCAGCGCATCAAACTGATCCAAAAAATTTTTTTCCATAAAACATCTCTCCTGTTTTTTTAAATTAGAACTGACCGTCCTTTGGACATGTGCTGCATCGTCTGCTCTCTTTATTTGTTAAGTAAAAAAGACAGCAAGTTTTTCGTTTTCTTATATATTGGTTATCCTGCTTGCAGTACGTTTTCGGTCCATAAAATTTGGCCAACGGATTTTTCGGATATTCGCCGAACAATCTCCCGTCTGCTTGCAAAACACAGTAAACGAAATCTTCCTTCATTTTTTCGTGAATGTTTTCATGTTTTGATTCCGCTAATAATGTTTCATACATCCAAAATATATAAACCGCTATGTTTTCCCAAAGAGTGGCTTTTGATATTTTGGCTTCTTTTGAAATGATTTGAATAAGCTTGCTGATGTTGTTTTGAAAGAGCGATGTTAATATGAGATCCCTCCACGTTTTTCGGTCTTCAGGAGCTTTTTTTATTTCTTGCGATTTAAAATAAAATCTCGGCTGCCAAAACGGATCATTATCATCTATTTCAAGGGAAATATTATAAATATTAGCATTCAGCGCCTTGTCAAATACCGTCATCGCATAAAGCACAAGTGCTGCTAAAAAGGCGTACCGTTTGATAAACAAAGAGCCTGCTGCATGCAGCGGTCCATTCAGCTTCTCCTGAACCATAAAAAGAAAACGCTGCAATGTTTCTGCCTCCAGCAGTTCTTCCATTTCAACGGACAGATCTGAACGATGTTTCGAAAAGGCAAAACGGTATTTTGAAAGTTCTTCTATTTCCTTATTTTCCAGTTTATCCATTTTCCACTCCCACTTTCCTAGTATATCGTCCTTTTCCAAACCGGCGTCCCGAAAAGCGGATCTTTTATCAACTTGCAATCCCGTTGGAATACATCTTTCACCAGTTTGCTATTTCCTTGTGTATAAATTTTTTATCTTTTAAAGAAATAACCACATCGGGGTTCCGATTATTGCGGTCATGACTCCGACAGGAACTTCTTCAGGCATTGCAGCAAATCGCGCAATATTATCTGCCGCCACCAACAAAATCTTCCCGAAAACTGCGCAAAACGACAAGATCCAGCGATAATCGCGACATGCCACATATTAGAAAATTGGGTGCAACGTCTTCTACGAAGGCTATATGACCCGTAATTGCAACCGCACTTCCTGCAAATAATATGACGGCGCAAAAAGCGAAAAATTTGACAGCGCTTTTTTTCAAACCTAAGCTTTGGCCACTTCTTCCCCCATCATCAACACGTTTATTTTGGAAGCAAGAAAGTCGCAAAGGAAAAGTCCACGTAAATATACGGAAACTTAACTAACACAGATTTCGATTTTCCTCCCTTGAACAAATCCTGCCAGCCAATACAAAACTTGATCCAAAGCGGCTTCATTTAAAACTAAAAAACCTTGAAGTGCGGCGATTGCCGCACCTGCCAGCGTCAGTTTAAGCAGCGTCAACCCTTCTCTTCCCAAAAGAACCGATGAATAAACCGAAATGGCCGAAAACCAAGTAAACGCATGCAAGCCGGCGACGCAAAATAGGAAAAAAACTGCTCCCGCATTTATACCAAAGACGCTGGGAAAGGCCGGCGGATTTTTCGTAATCTCCTGCATGAAGACTCCAACAAGCGCCGACCACACTGGCAATTACTGCTCTTGGAAACCGCACGTTTTGATTTATTGCTTCCGTTAAAATGAAAAAAAGCATTCCAAGCCGTTTCCCAGTTCGTATCTGTGTTACGGTAAACAATGCCGGCACACATGCTTTTCAAGAATATCAATACGGACAAATAAAGAAGATTGTTTTTGGACATTTGATAAATCCAAATCCAGTCTCTCCCTGCCGTCAGACTTCATAAATCCTTCTACCATTATATCAAAAGTATGATGATTATGAAAATCATTTTCAATTAATTTCTCTGACTTCTATTATTATGTAATTGATAATGATTTTCAACTTTTTTTGAGAGGGATGAAAAACAAATCAAAATTCTTCCTTGGCTTATTGGCCTCCCAACAAGAAAAATTATTTACTAACGCAAATGCATTAGGAGAGCTTGCGGTTGAAGTGAGAAAAGAAATAATTCCTGAAATGGACATATCATCTTTTCCTTCGACTATGCGCCTCAAGGGAATAAAGACAAGCGATCCTCTTTGGAAAAGTGAGAATGCAGCCAAAAACGGTTGAAGAGGCTATTTGGAACACAGCCGGCGGTGTGTTAACAGCCAATCAAACGCTTGACGACCTTCAAAAAACACTGGCACAATAAAATACACGCCAAAGAGGGCAGTTTGCGATTTAACTCCCTCACTACTATAAATGGAGCTGGCCTAGGGAAATGGAAATCTTCCTCTCAAGCCAGCTCTTTTTTGTCGCAGGATGTTCAGCCTGTTAATACGTCTTCGCTCGGATAGCGGATTTTCTGTTGTTCTTTTGTAGCTAAAGTAAACAGCAGCGTCAACGGGCCGACTTTTCCTAAAAACATCATAAAAATAATAACCATCTTTCCTAAAACGGTTAATGAACCAGTAATCCCCGTTGACAAACCGGTTGTTCCAAAGGCTGAAACAACCTCAAATAAAATGTTTAAAAATGGTTGGCGTTCGGTAAGATTTAATAAAAAAACGGCTGTTATGATGAAGACGATGCTGGACATCGATATCGCTAAAGCTTTAATGACAGTTTCGATGCCAATCGAGCGTTTCAACACATTCATTTCTGTTCTTCCCCTTAAAAAGGCAATAACAGAAAGAATAATGACGATCGCTGTTGATAATTTAATTCCCCCGCCCGTTGAGGCGCTGCCTGCACCGATAAACATGAGAAGAACAATTAAAAACAATGAGGGCTCCTCCATTGCTCCAATATCAATTGAATTAAAGCCGGCTGTACGTGGACTTACCGCCTGAAAATAAGAAGCCAATATTTTTTCTCCCCATGTCAAGCTGGCTAACGTTTTCGTGTTATCAAATTCAATCAAAAAAATGAAAACCATCGCAGCAGCATTAACTGCAATTGTTCCAATAATCATTAATTTTGTGTGCAGAGAAAATTTTTTAAACTTCTTTTTCTTCCATATATCAACTAATACAGGAAAACCGATGCCCCCTAAAATAAATAATGACGAGATGACCAAAATGACAACCGGATCGCCGACAAATTGCATCAAATTGTCCTTCCACAATGCAAAACCTGCATTGTTAAAAGCTGAAATCGAATGGAAAAAGCTGTAAAACAAGCCTTTTCCCCAGCCAAACTGAGGCACCCATTTGAACGATAAAATCACCATGGCGATCCCCTCAATCAGAAACGAAAAAATAAACAAATATTTTACAAGCCTTATTACTCCACCAAGGGATGTTTGATTAAGGGCATGCTGAATTAGAACGCGCTCTTTCATTCCGATTTTTTTGCCAAGCACCATAATAATGAGCACGGCAAACGACATGATGCCCAATCCGCCGATTTGAATGAGAAAAGCAATGATGAACTGGCCAAATGTTGTAAAAGTGGTACCGGGGTCAACCGTTGCAAGTCCTGTCACGGTCATGGCGCTCGTCGCGATAAATAATGCATCAATCCAGCTGATTGGTCTCGTCGTTGCAATCGGCAATTTTAATAAAATGGTGCCAAGAATAATGGCAAACAAAAAAATCAATACTAGCAATTGAGAAGGATTCAAATGTATCCACTTTCCGCTTTTATCATGGTTCATTCCCGATTCACCCTTTTCCTGACAAACGCAATGCTCCTTGAAATTCCAAAAAAGCCGGAAAAAACCGGCTTTTTATTCCTGAACCGTTAAAGTGTCTTTCAAATGTTCATGGAGACCTTCATCGTTTGTGATATGAACTTGTATTTGGAATGTTCCGGGCTCGGAAAATTGATGTTTCGCTTGATAAACCCCGCTGCTCTCTTCTGCTGCATCAACCCAATCATGTTTTTCCGAACCGTCTTTCCAAATCTCAAAACGGACGTTTGCTTTCGATAGAGGGGTGTTCTCTTTTTGAATCTTCACTTTCAGAACAGCCTCCTCGTTCACTTTTATTTTTTTCGACTTATCGAGTTGAACGCTGACGGATGAGTGGGAATGATGTCCGTGTTCATGTTCTTCCTTGACATTTTCGGAAGATTCGGCACCTTCCGATTGGCCGACAACAATTTGTTTTTTCGGCATATTATGCTGATCTTTCGCGGTCACATGGGATTGAACGAAGAAAACGCCATCTTGATCAAAAGTGTATTCAATGGTGTATTGGCCGTCTTTGGAGTGCTTTGCTTCAATCATTTTGCTTTCATCTTTGGTTCCATCTTTCCAGATTTCAAACATCACTTCATCTGCGTCCTTGACCGCTTTTCCGCCATAGGTCACTTCAGCGGTGAGCGCCACCTTTTCATGGACATTGGCCTTTTCGGGAACTTGCAAATCGACTTTCAACGGATAAACCTCTTGTTTTTCTTCACCTTGTCCATTGTTTGAATCCGCTTGGCCGCATGCCACAAGAACGAAGACCATCATTAGAAAAATAATGATTTTTTTCAAAACCAATGCTCCTTTCTATATATCATATAAAAAAGCCGGAAGAAGACAAAATGAAGCGCCTCTTCATCCATCCTTTACAAAAAAGGATAAATTTAAAACAAACCGGTTTCAACTTCTTAGTGGGTAAAATTGTGAATGTTTCATGAATTCTTCATCATAAACAAGCCGATGCCAGTTAAGAGCATCGGCCGACTTAACCTATCGTTTCCTTCAGGAGAATCCTTACTTGTTTGCTTTTCTTGCCCAATAGTTGGCAAGAAGCGATCCAGATAAATTGTGCCAAACGCTGAAAATAGCGCTTGGAACCGCAGCAAGCGGCGAGAAATGGGCAGCAGCAAGAGCAGCGCCCAAACCGGAATTTTGCATCCCCACTTCAATCGAAATCGCTTTTTGATCCGCATAGTCCAGTTTTAGCACCTTTGCTACGAAGAAGCCTAACGCTAGACCTAAACCGTTATGCAAAATGACAACGATAAAAATCAGCAAGCCAGAATGGAGCAATTGATCTTTGCTTGAAGAAATGACCGCTGCAACGATCGCCACAATCGCAATCACCGATACAAGCGGGAACACCTTAATGATGCTTTTTTCAACTCCTGTTTTAAAAATCAATTTGACAATTATTCCTAATACGATCGGAATCAAAACAATTTTCACAATTGACATAAACAAGCTGCCTGCTGAAACAGGTAACCATTTGCTTGCCAGCAAAAGGGTCAAAGCAGGCGTCAAAAATGGTGCGAGCAATGTCGTGCACGATGTGATGGCAACAGACAGAGCAGTATTCCCTTTTGCCAAATAGGTCATGACATTAGAGGCGGTACCCCCCGGACAGCAGCCGACTAAAATAACACCTGCCGCCACCTCTTTTGGCAAATTCAGAACAGTTGCCAACAGAAAAGCTAACGAAGGCATAATGACAAACTGCGCCGCTACACCGATCAGCACCTTAACAGGATGTTTGAAAACTTCTGCAAAGTCGTTTAAGGAAAGAGTCATTCCCATTCCAAACATTACGATGCCTAATAAGATCGAAATATAATTCCCAATCCAAGTAAAGCCTTCAGGAAAAAGAAATCCTAAGAGGGCAAAAAGAATGACCCAAACCGAAAAAGAATCCCCCGAAAATTTGCTGATTTTTTCTAATGCGTTCATATTTCACCTCTTCATTTTTATTGATTAGGAATAAAGATGATTATACTACGGATGTCGAAAAATTCAATATTATATGAACGCCTTTTTATCTATTACACCATGTTTTCGGGTTTGACAATACGGTCAAACTCTTCAGCCGATAACAGGTTCAACTTTACAGCCGCATCTTTTAAGGTCAATCCTTGTTCATAGGCAAGCTTGGCAATTTTCGCCGCATTTTCATAGCCGATATGCGGATTTAATGCCGTGACAAGCATTAAAGATTCATTTACATACTTTTTCATCACTTCTTTATTTGCTTTTATGTCGGCGGCGCAGCGGTCATGAAATGAGAGTATAGCATCAGATAAAAGACGCACCGATTGCAAAAAGTTATAAACGATAACAGGTTTAAATACATTCAACTCAAAATTGCCCTGGCTTGCCGCAAAGCCTATCGCCGCATCATTTCCCATCACTTGAACGGCCACCATTGTCACTGCTTCACTTTGCGTCGGATTGACTTTGCCAGGCATAATGGAACTTCCCGGCTCGTTGGCTGGGATCGTTATTTCGCCGATCCCGCATCTCGGGCCGCTTGCCAGCCATCTCACGTCATTGGCGATTTTCATAAGATCCGCTGCCAAAGCTTTTAATGCTCCGTGCACATGCACGATTTCATCATGGCTTGTGAGCGCGTGAAATTTGTTTTCGGAAGAGCGGAATGGTTCATTTGCCATTTTGCTCACTTCATCCGCCACCAGTTTGCCAAACTTCGGGTCCGTATTGATTCCTGTTCCGACGGCCGTCCCGCCGATCGCCAAATTTCTCATGTTTTCCGCCGCATCCACAATCATCTTTCTGCTTTTTTTGAGCATATGCACCCAGCCGCTTATTTCCTGGCCAAATGTTAACGGTGTCGCATCTTGCAAATGCGTTCGACCGATTTTGACAAGATCCCGATACTCTTCTGATTTTCGTTCAAGCGTTTCTGTCAGCTTGTCAATGGCAGGCAGCAGTCTGTTGTTAATTTCTAAAACACCGGCAATGTGCATTGCCGTCGGAAATGTATCGTTGGAGCTTTGGCCCATATTCACATCATCATTTGGATGAATCGTTTCTTTCAAGCCTTTCATCCGCAATATTTCATTCCCTTTAAAGGCAATGACTTCATTGACGTTCATGTTCGTCTGTGTGCCGCTGCCCGTCTGCCAGACAACAAGCGGAAAATGGTCATCAAGCTTCCCTGAAGCGATTTCATCACATACAAGTTCAATCGCTTCTTTTTTCGCTTTTGACAGCTTTCCTAACCGCTCATTCACGATCGCCGCACCTTTTTTTAAAAGGGCAAAGGCGTGAATTAATTGAATCGGCATTTTTTCCTCGCCAATTTTAAAATTGTTCCGGCTTCGCTCCGTCTGAGCCCCCCAGAACCGATTTTTCGGCACTTTTACTTCACCCATCGTATCCCGTTCCACACGATATTCCATTTTCAAATTCCTTCCTCCTTTAACGAACTTCATGTTCCGCTTCCAGCGTTTTGTTGTGAAAGGTGTTCCTCTTTCTGATAGGAATTTTCCTCTCTTTCTAGTTTAAACATGTTCAGGGGAACATTTTCGAAAAACTTGATATTTGATTGAAAACCCCAGAAAGCTGGAAACTTATTTTGGAAAATAAAAAAAGCGGCTTAAAAGCCACTTGGCGATGCCGATTAGCGGATTTTGAAATGTGCATTTAATTGGCCTTGAATCATTTTTTTCTTTTCGTCAAACGTTTTTGCTTTTTCACGTTTCAGCATTTCTTTTCTTATCTCAAAAGTTTGAACACCGTCTTCAATTTTATCTGCAATCTCCATCAATGTTTCAATATCAGAAAAGGAATACTTTCTTGTTCCTTGTTTCGTTCTTTCCGGAAAAATTAATTTTCGTTCTTCATAATATCGTATTTTTCTCGGCGACAGCCCCGTCAATTCACTGACAATTCCAATCGTGATCACTTTCTTATCTTTATATGAATCCGACATATCTATACCTCCTTTTATAACATTATGTGTTATATTTATTCACACAAAAGGTCTTTTCTCATATTATACAACTAATTTCAAAAAAAATTAATTTATCTTGTTAGATTTTCTGACACAATTATATACAAAGCAAAACTTTTTACATTGATGAACTTAAATTCTTTCCCAATTTGACAAGAACGGTTACAATTAGTATTCTTTGTAGAGATTATATTTGTTGTTGGAGGAAAGGGTTATGCTGCAAACGAAACAAACAAATCTCGAATCATTTTTAACCCAATATAAAGACCGAGCGCGCCTGCTTATTACTTGCAATGACCAGCCCGGTATAGTGGCAAAGATCTCAAAAGTTCTTTTCGATCAGGGCGCCAATATCGTTCAGTCGGATCAGTACTCGACAGATCCGTCAGGTGGAACTTTTTTTATGCGGATTGAATTTGAATTGCTGAAAATGGAGAAAAAAAGAAAACAATTGGAAGAAGATCTGCAAAAAGCAGCAAACGAATTGGAGATCAAATGGCAAATATCGTATATGAACCAATTAAAACGGATGGCCATTTTCGTCTCAAAGCAAGACCATTGTCTTCTTGATCTTCTTTGGCGTTACAAATCAGGCGATTTCTTCTGTGAAATCCCTTTGGTCATCAGCAACCATCCCGATTTGCGTGAACCAGTGGAATCACTTGGAATTCCGTATTATTACATACCAGTCAATAAAGACAATAAGCCGGAAGCGGAAAATCAACAGCTTGAACTGTTGAAGAAATATAATATTGATTTCGTTGTTCTTGCTCGTTATATGCAAATTTTATCACCGGAATTCATTCGCCATTACCGCCATCGCATTATCAACATTCACCATTCTTTTTTGCCGGCATTTGTCGGTGCAAGACCGTATGAGCGGGCATATGAGCGCGGTGTTAAAATTATCGGCGCCACCTCCCACTATGTGACGGAAGATCTGGATGAAGGCCCGATTATTGAGCAAGGAGTAAAAGAAGTCAATCACCGCTATAATGTAGAAGATTTAAAACGGGTGGGCAGAACGATCGAACGCGACGTGCTTGCCCGAGCTGTACAGCTGCATTTAGAAGACCGCATCATTGTTCACGGAAACAAAACGATTGTCTTTTAAAGAGAGCTGGGCTGGAAAGATTATGTCCGGCTCTTTTCGTGCGCAGCATTCAAAATAAAAAACCAAACAGCTGCATGAATTGACACCCCGTTTCATCGGGCAATTGATTGAACTCCGCTATGACGAACACGGTGTATATGTGTACGAAGACGGCCAACGGGTAGCCGAAGCCGTCTTCTTTCATCTACAGAACAATGCCTATGTAAAACGCCACCGGTCACCGTTTACGGCGGCTCCAGCGAAGGAGGGAGAAAGCTATGTATAAAACGTTTTATTCTCTTTCCCGGAACGGTTTTCGGAAGACACAAATCCGATAGAGGCTTATCAAGGAATGAACTGCCCTTGTGCGGAAGAAACCAGTCCCCTATCCATTCCCAATCCATTTCAGTGATACCCTATCTATCTTACATTACACAAAATTCTTGATGGTACCACAAATTCAATACGAAAAGAATTAGGTTTAACTTCATTCATAATATGTTATAAATGTGGTGATAAAAATGACAAGAAATAAGAATCGAAAAAGGATATATCATAATTGTCCCTATTATTCTAATATTGGTCGTCGGGTTTATCTATTTTTTCGGAGAGTACATTCCAAATAAAATTTTTTCCACTATTGATCATTACTTTTCTGATGAAATTTCCTTTCAAGAAGAATCATCACCAAATCAAAAGAATCGAGTCGAAATTGTACAATTAGGAGAAGGACTTTTTCATCAGATGAAATTAAGTTTTATTTTAAAAAGGATGGAGAAGTCGTAAAAGAACAAATAATCGAAACAGCGTATGAATCCCAACTTTCCAGAGTAAACAAGACTTTACATTCAATTGGAAAGATGATAATCAACTTCAAATCAATATAGAATTTTCCTATTACACCAACATTATTGATTTTAATTTTGAAACGAATGAGATGGAATTGAATACAGCTTACGAATAAAAAAATCTCCAAATAATAATGAGTTGGGAGACTTATTATTAATAGATTCTTCACTTACCAAATCTAAAATCTTATCGGAAAATGCTCTAGCGATTGTTTCCCCATCTTCTTCATAGTATGGAACTTCCACACCCATTTATTCTCCTCTGAGAGCTTCCTTTGCAACTGCGACAATAATTTCATTATTTTCAGGATTCATAAAAATGGCTCCTATAAGGAAACCAATACCGATAGATATTTAAAGAAGAGTACTTCTTTGGTAATCCGATTTGTTTAAACATTTCAACAATGTCTGAAATTAAAGGGATTAAAACAATGTCATAAACAGTAATTTCTATTTTGCTTTTCCTTTATATATTGATTTATTTATTTGAATAGTTTAAAGTATCGGAAAAGCAATGAAAATGTTGCTATACACATAAAATTTTAGGTGTATAGCAGAAATTTTCTGAAAACGAAGAGGGTATAAAATTGGAAACGATCAAAAGAAACAATATTGCTATAATTGTTCTTAGTAGTAGTATTTTTCTTCTGCTTCTATTAGTGTTTTTAAATATAAAAGGCATTTACGTACAAATAGGAACTCCTCCTAGCGGAATCAGCCAGAAGGCTTTAACGATTTTTTTAATTATTGTAATTATAATTTCATCAGTTTATTTGTTAAAAGATAAAGGAATAAAAGGAATCATTATTGGAATAGGGACATTTTTCATTTTCATGAATATTTTACCTGATGTATTGACAGGCGTAGAATATACGAGTTTTTCTTCTCCAGATAATGAAGAAAAATTTGTTGTGATTGAAAGAGGTATTGGCCAACTTTACAAAGTATCTAATTCAGGATTATATATGATCTTTTTAACAGACATCAGAACCGACGATGGATACAAACCATTTTCGGATGGTGCATATAAATTAGAATGGGTTTCATCTGAAAAATTAATTATCCATTATGCTTTTGACTACATGGATAAAAATATTTTTGACGACTATAGAGAAATATCCATACCATTAAAATGAAGGTTTAATTGAAATTAAAAGGGGCATTTAATTTTCCTGAAAAATCTATATTTGTAAAGATATTCTCCGTTCACTTTTTGAACTAGAACATCTTTAAAAGATCTGGATTATTATTCCATTTACTCTTCTTTATAATGCAACCCTCAAAAAAATCCGTTTACTAGAAGTTAATACATACGTGGCTTGAGCTTGAATCACCTGAAAAACGATTTTCAAAAAACAAACAAAATCATTGAAATGTTTTCTAATGTACCTTTACTCAATAGACTGAATTCAATGGCAAATCAAGTTTGATCTATCTTCCCCCTTTGTAAATCATGAATTTTTTACCGCTTGAACCGTCTTTAAAGGTTCCTTATGTACATTTTTATAAATAATGTTGGAAACAGCGTGTGTATCGAACACACGCCTAATTCTTTTATATTCATTTTCGTAAAATAAAATAAAGCATAAAATTTCCAAACGGAAATTTTATGCTTTATGTCACACTACATTTTGATTTAACAAATGGAGACGGTGGGAGTCGAACCCACGTCCAGAGATATCGCCACTTAAGCATCTACGAGCGTATCCGGCATATTTCGCATTCGCTGTTCCATAGCCTGCCGGCAGGCATCCGGACAGCTAGTCTGATTCGTCTCTTCCTTCATCCTCAGACGGCAGAATCAGGCGTAGCCCACTGAAGTTGAACCCCTTTGCTTCCACATGGGCGATGAAAGCAAGGAGCCTTTAGCATTAAGCAGCTAAAGCGTAGTTGTTTTGTTTGCCAGTTATATTTAGGCGACGTTGATGACGGAGACGATCCCTCCGGCTCGCAGCTTAAGCTCGATCTATCCCTGTCGAATCCGAAACGTCCCCGTTTAGGAAGCAGTCGAGCATAAGCTTGAACAAAACGTATCAACTGGCAGTAAAGGACATTTCTTATTATAAACAAATACGATTGCATTTTCAATTGTCATTTGCTGTAAAGATTTAATACATCCCTTTTTGCTTTTGATGAAATGCCCGTTCAATTTCCCGTTTCGCTTCTTTTCGTTTTAAATCTTCGCGCTTATCATATTTCTTTTTCCCTTTTCCAAGTCCGATGAGCACTTTGGCAAATCCATCTTTTATATAAAGCTTCAGCGGGACAAGCGAATACCCCTGTTCTTTTGTCGCACCGATTAGTTTTTGAATTTCCTTGCGGTGGAGAAGCAGCTTTCTTGTCCGCAACGGTTCATGGTTATAACGGTTTCCTTGTTCATACGGACTGATGTGCATATTGTGAAGGAAAACTTCCCCTTTTTCCACTCTTGCAAACGCATCTCTTAAATTAGCGCGTCCGGCGCGGATCGATTTGATTTCGGTTCCTTGAAGAACGATTCCTGCTTCATACGTTTCTTCAATAAAATAATCGTGATGCGCTTTTTTGTTTTGCGCAATCAGTTTCCCTTCTCCCTTCGGCATTGCATCCACCCTTTCGTGAAAATTAGGGGTAAAAGATATTATAGCAAATGATGGCCTCCTGCTCAATTGGAAACTAGCCTCTCCTGCCCTGCCGTTTTCCAGGGAGAGGCCGTTCAAAGGTAAAAATTAGCGTTTTTTCTTTTTCCGCTTCTTTTTCGGCACATTTTGATAAGACTTTTTCTTTTTCGTTTTCGGCGGTTTCGTTGACCATTCTTCTCCATCGTGCCATTCACCTTTAATCAATTTTGGCTTTTCCAATCGAGGCGATTTTTTCCGTTTTTTTCTCATGCCAACGATTTCAAAATCAATTGACCGCTCATCCTTATTTACTTGGACGACACGGACGGTTATTTCATCGCCAATTCTGAATACGTTGCCGGTTCTTTCCCCGATCATTGCATAATGCCGTTCATCAAATCGATAATAATCATCTGTCATATAGCTGACATGAACCAGTCCTTCAATTGTATTGGGGAGTTCCACAAACATTCCGAAATTTGTGACGGAGCTGATGATCCCGTCAAATTCCTCCCCGATTTTATCAATCATAAATTCTGCCTTTTTCAAATCATCTGTTTCCCGTTCCGCATCAACCGCACGGCGTTCCATTTTAGATGAATGTTCAGCGATATCGGGCAATACAGCCGCCCATTTCGCCCGGGTTTTTTCATCTATTTTCCCTTCCAGCAAATAGGTGCGAATCAGCCGGTGGACAATCAAATCGGGATAACGGCGGATCGGCGAAGTAAAGTGAGTGTAAAATTCAGTTGATAAACCGAAATGGCCGATGCTTTCAGGATTGTATTTTGCCTGCTTCATCGAGCGCAGCATGACAGTCGAAATCACCATTTCTTCCGGTTTTCCTTGTACTTCCTCAATAATTTTCTGCAAAGCGCGGGGATGGACATGATTGCCTGTCCCCTTTACAACATATCCAAAATTTGTAATAAACTCTAAAAACCGTCTCAGCTTTTCTTCATTCGGATTTTCATGGACACGGTAGATGAACGGTACATTCATCCAGTAAAAATGCTCTGCTACCGTTTCATTGGCAAGCAGCATAAATTCTTCAATCAACCGCTCGGCTGTCGAGCGTTCGCGAATGACGACATCATACGGTTTCCCTTCATCGTCCACAAGGATTTTGGCTTCCTTGAAATCAAAATCAATCGCGCCGCGTCTCATCCGCTTTTTCCTTAAAATGGAGGAAAGCTCTTCCATAACCGTCAGCATTGGGACGATGTGCTTATATTTTGCTCTCAGTTGTTCATCCTTATCGACTAAAATCTTATTTACATCGGAGTATGTCATCCGCTCCGTCGTGCGAATAACACTTTGGAAAATGTCATGTTCAATAACTTTTCCATATTCGTCCACAATCATTTCACAAGACAAAGTCAATCGATCGACTTTTGGATTTAACGAGCAGATTCCGTTTGACAATCGGTGCGGAATCATTGGAATCACCCGATCTACCAAATAAACGCTTGTTCCGCGTTCAAACGCTTCTCGGTCAATGGGCGTTCCCTCTTTAACATAATAGCTGACATCGGCAATATGCACTCCCAGCTTATAGTGTCCGTTATCAAGCTTTGTAACCGTTACGGCATCATCCAAATCTTTCGCATCCGCTCCATCAATTGTGATGATCAATTCGTCGCGCAAATCCCTGCGATTTTTAATTTCTTCCTCAGAAATCGCATCAGGGGTTTCATTTGCTTGTGCGATGACATCATCCGGAAAGCTTAAAGGGAGATGATGTTTATGAATCACCGATAAAATATCGACACCTGGGTCGTTTTTATGCCCTAAAATTTTCACTACTTCCCCTTCGGCACTCATACGCTCTTCCGGATAAGAAGTTAATCTGATGACAACTTTATGTCCTTCCACTGCACCGTTTGCGGCATTTTTCGGAATAAAAATGTCGTTGGCAATCTTTTTATCATCGGGAATGACAAACCCGAAATTTTTGCTTTCCGTAAAGGTGCCGACAATTTCCTTTACGCCTCTTTCCAAAATACGGATAATGGTACCTTCTTGCCTCGCTCCGCTTGTTTTTGGACTTAAACGGACAAGCACTTTGTCACCGTGCATGGCATGATGAAGTTCACCGGGCGGGATAAACACGTCATCAAACCCATGCTCATCAGGCTCCACAAAAGCAAATCCACGAGCATGACCGACCACCGTCCCGCGGATTAAATTCATTTTTTCCGGTACCCCATATCGGTTAGCGCGCGTCCGAACAATCAATCCTTTTTCTTCCATTTCATTCAACGTAATCATTAGCTCTTTAAACTCTTCTGCGTCCTTTAATTGAAATTCTTCTTCTAATTCTTGGACAGTCAGCGGTTTATAGGCTTCCTCCCTCATAAAAGCAAGAAGCTTATCAACTAATTCCAAATTAGGTTCCGCCATAAGCAAAACCTCCTTTCCTTACCAATCAAGACTTTCTAAAAACTCGTATATGTCCTGGTGCAGTTCGTCTTTTTGCTTGTCAAGCGTGATAACGTGGGTGGAATCTTCATACCATTTTAGTTTTTTGACGTTGGATTCCACCTCGTTATAAATAATATTTGCACTTTCCGGATTAATCATTTCATCATGGCGCGCTTGGATGACAAACGTCGGGGCATAAATCATATCAATATGTTTGCGTACATCTTGTATTAAGTTTTGCAAGCCTTTTAACGTCTTCATCGGCGTCTTTTTAAATTGCTCCATTTCTTGTTCAATTTGTTCTTTTGATTTTCCTTCCAATTGTTTATATTTCCGAGCATAATTTAAAACACCTTCATACATCGTTTCTTCACTTTTGATATACATCGGGGCGCACATTGGAATAATTCCCAATACAGGAACAGTGTAACCGAGTTTTAAAGAAAATACCCCTCCAAGAGACAAACCCGCTACAGCGATTTTCTCAAAACCCAAACTTTTCAAATGATGGTAACCGTTCACGACATCTTGCCACCAATCATCAGGGCCTGTGTGAACCAATTCCTCAGGGGGAACCCCGTGGCCTTTGTATTGCGGAGCATGGCACGTATAGCCTTTTTTTTGCAAAAAACGCCCGAGCATGCGAACGTCTGCCGTATTTCCCGTAAAGCCGTGAAGCAATAAAACGGCTCTGCCGCCTCCTTCAAATGTAAACGGTGTTGGAGCCACAATTTTCATAGCTGATACTTCCTCTCTTTAGATGATCTTTTGCCCTTCATTTTATCATGTCTACGATTAAGATCCAAAATTGCTGAAATGGCCGGGAAAACCATATAAAAAAGGCCTGATGACAACCAGACCTTCTTTTGCCTTACAATCCAAATAATGAAACTAAAATCGTTAAAACAAAAAATAAAACAGCGAGGACAATAGTAATGCGATGCAAAATTAGATCCAATCCGCGGGCCTTCTGTTTTCCGAAAAGCTGTTCGGCTCCGCCGGAAATAGCCCCGGAAAGACCTGCGCTTTTCCCTGACTGCAACAACACGACTGCAATGAGAGCCAGAGAAACGATAATAAGCAGCACAGTAAGAAAAATATGCAATCATCACACCTCCACGTTCCGTCCGTTGTTTTTAATGTACCATAAAAATTATCCGCTGTCACGATTGGTAAGAGACAACTAAAAAATTCAGCAAAAAAACAGGGTTCAAACGGAACGCCTGAACCCTGTTTTGCATAGCTGTGCTACCATTATTTTTTCAAGTTGTAGAAAGATTTCAAGCCATTATATTGAGCAGTTTCCCCAAGCATGTCCTCAATGCGGAGCAGCTGGTTGTATTTCGCTACGCGGTCTGTCCGAGAAGGAGCCCCTGTTTTAATTTGGCCTGCGTTTGTTGCAACCGCAATATCGGCGATGGTGCTGTCTTCCGTTTCTCCAGAGCGGTGGGAAACAACCGCTGTGTAGCCGGCGCGTTTTGCCATTTCGATTGCGTCAAATGTTTCAGTCAATGTGCCGATTTGGTTGACTTTAATCAGAATGGAGTTGCCGACCCCTTTTTCAATGCCTTGAGCTAATTTTTTCGTGTTGGTTACAAACAAGTCATCTCCGACAAGCTGCACTTTTTTTCCAAGGCGCTCCGTCAACAGTTTATGTCCTTCCCAATCGTTTTCATCAAGGCCGTCTTCAATGGAAATGATCGGATATTTTGAAACGAGTTCTTCATACCATTGAACCATTTCTTCGGACGTTTTTACGACGCCTTCTCCCTCTAAATGATATTTACCGTCTTCTTTGTTAAACAGCTCAGAAGACGCAACGTCCATGGCAAGCATGACTTGTTCGCCCGGTTTGTAGCCGGCTTTTTCGATCGCCTCAATAATGGTTTGCAATGCTTCTTCGTTGGATTGCAAGTTGGGAGCAAATCCACCTTCATCGCCGACCGCAGTATTGTAGCCCTTTCCTTTTAAAACCGATTTTAACGCATGGAAAATTTCCGAACCCATGCGAAGCGCTTCACGGAAGTTTTCGGCACCGACGGGCATGATCATAAATTCTTGAATGTCGACATTATTATCTGCATGTGCGCCGCCGTTTAAAATGTTCATCATCGGCACCGGGAGAGTTTTTGCATTAAATCCGCCAAGATATTGATATAGCGGAACGCCCAAGTAATCTGCCGCAGCGCGGGCAACAGCCATGGATACCCCTAAAATAGCGTTCGCTCCAAGTTTTCCTTTATTTTCTGTTCCGTCCAGTTCGATTAACAGTTTGTCGATGGCATTTTGATCTGTTACATCAAACCCAAGCAGTTCCGGAGCAATCACCTCGTTTACGTTTTTAACAGCTGTTAAAACGCCTTTTCCGAGATAACGGTTTTTATCGCCATCGCGCAATTCCACTGCCTCGTATTCACCTGTTGACGCGCCGCTTGGAACGAGTGCGCGGCCAAAAGCACCTGATTCCGTGTACACTTCTACTTCAACCGTCGGATTTCCGCGGGAGTCTAACACTTCACGAGCATATACATCTACAATCGTTGGCATCTCTTATCGTCTCCTTTTCATTTGTTTTGAAATGCAAAAAACATTTATTTTTTAATAAGGGATGTACCTGTCATTTCTTTCGGCTTTTCCAATCCGAGCAGATCAAGCATCGTCGGTGCTAAATCACCTAAAATGCCGCCTTCTCTCAATTCAATTTCCTGTTTTGTGACAATGACCGGAACAGGATTGGTCGTATGAGCCGTCTGCGGTTTTCCATCCAAAGTGACAACTTCATCGGCATTCCCGTGATCCGCCGTAATGATCGCCGCACCGCCTTTTTCCAAAATTAAATCGACCACTTTGCCAAGGCATTCATCCACGGCTTCGACCGCTTTTATCGTCGGTTCAAGTTTGCCGGAATGCCCGACCATGTCCGGATTGGCGAAATTTAAAATAATCGCATCATGCTTATCTGCTTCAATTTCTTTTAATAAAGCGTCCGTTACTTCATACGCACTCATTTCCGGTTTTAAATCATAGGTTGCCACTTTCGGCGAATTAATCAAAATTCGCTCTTCGCCCGGAAACTTTTCTTCGCGTCCGCCGCTCATAAAGAATGTGACGTGCGGGTATTTTTCAGTTTCAGCAATGCGCAATTGCTTCAATCCCGCTTGAGCAATAACCTCGCCAACCGTGTTGTCCAAGTTGACAGGTTTAAAAGCAACATATCCTTTCACAGTTTCGCTGAAATGTGTTAGGCAAACAAAGAATAAGTTTTTCGGATGTTTTGGCCCTCTATCAAAAGAGCGGAAATCTTCGTTTGTAAAGGTGTTGGAAATTTGAATGGCACGATCCGGGCGAAAATTGTAGAAAATAACCGCATCGTTATCTTTGATGGTCGCAACCGGCGAGCCGTCTTCTTTTGTAATCACAGACGGAATGACAAACTCGTCATAAATGCCATTGGCGTAGGAATCTTCAATACATTCGTATGCATTTTTATAGGCTGGGCCTTCCCCGTACACCATGGCACGATACGCTTTTTCCACCCGATCCCATCTTTTATCCCTGTCCATGGAATAATATCGTCCAGAAAGAGTGGCAATTTCACCGACACCGTATTCTTTTATTTTTTCATTTAATTCATCAATATATTGCTTTGCCGTTTGCGGTCCTACATCGCGGCCGTCCAAAAATCCGTGGATGTAAACGTTTTTTACTTGTTGGTTTTTCGCCAATTTTAATAGTGCGTACAAATGGTGAATATGGCTATGGACGCCGCCGTCGGACAACAAACCGAAAATATGGAGGTTTGTCCCATTTTCCTTCACATGGTTCATAGCAGCAAGAAAAGTTTCGTTTTCGAAAAACTCTCCTTCACGAATCGCCAGGTTTACACGCGTCAAGCTTTGATAAACAATCCGGCCTGCTCCAATATTTAAATGTCCGACTTCAGAATTGCCCATTTGTCCTTCCGGAAGACCGACAGCTTCCCCAGAAGCCGTTAACGTGGAATGAGGATACGTATTCCAATAGCGGTCAAAATTCGGTTTTTTTGCTTGAGCCACCGCATTTCCTTTCACTTCATCCCGAAGGGCAAAACCGTCTAAAATGATGAGCGCAACAGGACTTTTACTCATGGCTTCCCGCCTCCAAAAGCTGCAAAAACGATTTTTCTTCAAGGCTCGCGCCCCCGACCAAGGCTCCGTCAATATGCGGCTGAGCCATGAAATCACGGATATTCGCTGGTTTTACGCTTCCGCCGTATTGAATGCGGATTTCGAGAGCAGCTGTTTTGGAAAAGACTTCTTCCACCACTGAACGAATATGTCCACACACTTCATTGGCATCTTCTGCTGAAGAAGATTTTCCCGTCCCGATTGCCCAAATCGGTTCATACGCAATCACTGTCTGTTTAACTTCTTCTTCATTTAAACCAGCAAGGGCTTTTCTCACTTGTTCCCCGACAATCTCGTTCGTTTTGCCGGCTTCGCGTTCGGCCAATGTTTCTCCGACGCAAACGATCGGGGTTAAACGATGTTTAAAAGCGGCCATCACTTTTTTGTTGACTGTTTCATCTGTTTCGGCAAACATTTCCCTGCGTTCGGAATGGCCGATAATGACATATGTTACACCAATATCGCTAAGCGCCACCGGGCTGATTTCCCCTGTAAAAGCGCCGATTTCTTCAAAATGCATGTTTTGTGCACCTATTTGCAAATCGGTTCCTTTGGCTAATTCCACCAATTGCCCTAAAAATAAGGCTGGCGCACATACAACTGAATCAACTTTTTCTTTAGGCGGCACGAGGGATTTTACTTCGTTGACAAAACTTTTTGCTTCTTCAAGTGTTTTATGCATTTTCCAGTTCCCGGCAATTATTGGTTTTCTCATGGTCACACCTTCCTTTCGAGACGAAATTTTATTTGTCTTGCAGCACTTTTACACCCGGGAGAACTTTTCCTTCCATAAATTCGAGCGAAGCCCCTCCGCCTGTTGAAATGTGATCCATTTTATCTGCAAGACCAAATTTTTCCACAGCTGCTGCGGAATCGCCGCCGCCAATGACCGTATATGTATTTTCCGCATTTGCCAAGCTTTCGGCAACAGCTTTTGTACCGTTCGCAAATGCATCCATTTCAAATACACCCATTGGTCCATTCCAAACAACGAGTTTGGAATTTTGAATCACTTTTGCATACGTTTCCCGGGTTTTCGTTCCAATGTCAAGTGCTTCCCAATCTCTAGGGATGCTGTCGATCGGAACGATTTTCGTGTTGGCATCATTTGAAAAATCATCTGCAATGACAACGTCCACCGGCATATAAAAATTCACATTTTTCTCTTTTGCCCGTTCCATGAACGATTTCGCCAACTCGATTTTATCTTCTTCAAGCAAAGATTTGCCGATTTCATGTCCTAAAGCTTTAACAAATGTATAAGCAAGCCCTCCGCCAATAATTAAGTTGTCGACGCGGTCGAGAAGATTTTCAATAACGCCGATTTTATCTTTCACTTTTACTCCGCCGATAATGGCTGTGAACGGACGGTCGGGATTTTCAAGCGCTTTCGATAAAACATTGATTTCTTTTTCCATTAAAAAACCCGCAACAGCCGGCAAGTAATCTGCTATGCCTGCTGTGGAAGCATGGGCGCGGTGAGCTGCACCAAATGCATCGTTTACATAGAGATCGGCCAAATCCGCAAAAGCTTTCGCAAGTTCGGGATCATTTTTTTCTTCCCCCGGATAAAAGCGAACATTTTCAAGTACAAGCACATCGCCGTTTTCCATTTTTTCAACTTCAGCCTTGACACTAGCGCCATATGCTTCATCCGCTTTTGCGACTTTTTTGCCTAAGAGCTCCTCGAGCCGTTTCGCAACAGGGGTTAACCGCAGTTCCTCTACTACTTGTCCTTTTGGACGGCCAAGGTGACTCGCAAGCAAAACTTTTGCTCCTTGCTCGCTTAAATATCGGATCGTTGGCAGTGCAGCGCGGATCCGAGTGTCATCGGTCACTTTTCCGTCTTGCATCGGCACGTTAAAGTCAACGCGGCAAAAAACAACTTTCCCCTTAACATCCACGTCTCTTACCGTTTTTTTGTTCATGGCGAAAGCCCTCCTTTACAATTGCCTTACAAGATGAAAGGGAAAGGGGAATTGTTAGACGTCCCCTTTCCCCTTCCCGTTTTTCATTATAGCTTTTTTGACGGATTCGTCACAAGTAAGATTTCAAAAGATTATAGACCTTGTTTTGCAATGTAAGCTGCTAAATCCACTACACGGTTGGAGTAGCCAGTTTCATTGTCATACCAAGAAACGACTTTCACCATGCGGTTTTCGAGCACCATAGTAGAAAGTGCATCGATCGTTGAAGAATGTTTGTCGCCATTATAGTCTTTGGAAACAAGCGGTTCTTCGCTGTATGCCAAAATACCTTTTAATTCGCCTTCAGCAGCTTCTTTCAGTGCAGCATTTACTTCTTCCACCGTTACATCTTTTTCAAGTTCGGCTACTAAGTCAACGATGGAAACGTTAGGAGTTGGCACACGCATTGCCATGCCGTTTAATTTTCCTTTTAACTCAGGCAATACAAGCGCAACCGCTTTAGCTGCACCGGTTGTTGTCGGAATAATGGATTCGGCTGCCGCTCTTGCCCGGCGATAGTCTTTGTGCGGCAAGTCCAAAATTTGTTGGTCATTTGTGTAAGAGTGGACAGTTGTCATCATTCCACGGACAATGCCGAATTTTTCATTAAGCACTTTTGCAAACGGAGCCAAGCAGTTTGTTGTACATGATGCGTTGGAAATTACATGGTGGTTTTTTGGATCGTATTTGTCTTCGTTTACACCCATAACAATTGTAATGTCTTCTTCTTTAGCTGGAGCGGAAATAATGACTTTTTTCGCACCTGCTTCAAGATGTTTCGCAGCGTCTTGACGGTTTGTGAAACGTCCTGTAGATTCCACGACAATTTCAACGCCGAGATCTCCCCAGCCAAGCTGAGCCGGATCGCGTTCAGACAATACTTTAATTTCTTTGCCATCAACAACTAGGTTGTTTCCGTTAACAGATACTTCAACATCCAGTTTGCCATGAACAGAGTCATATTGAAGAAGATGGGCTAGCATGTTTGCATCTGTTAAGTCGTTGACTGCCACAACCTCTACATCAGGATTTTTTAATGCTGCACGGAATACATTGCGGCCGATACGGCCGAAACCGTTAATACCAACTTTTACTGCCATCTTTAGTCCTCCTTTAATTGTGTGAATTTTTTATATTGAGGGATATAATCAAAAATCCCTTAATAACTCGTTTGCTGCACCTTCATCCGTTACTAAAATGGTTACAAGCGATTGATTCATATAAGCTTTAATCGCTTTTGCTTTTGAAGAGCCGCCTGCAACGGCGATGACATTTGGAATCGTTTTTAAGTCTTCCAGCTGTATGCCAACTGTTTGCACTTTGTGAACGACTTCGCCGTCTTGATTGAAATAATATCCGAAAGCTTCACCAACTGCTTTTCTTTTTTCAATCTTTTCAATCTCTTCTTTCGGCGTTTTTCTCCGAATCGCCATCGTTTTCGCGTCTCCAATGCCGTGTACGACCATCTTTGCTGAACGAATAATGGATAAAAGCTCTTTAATCGACGGTTCTTCAATAATGGATTCATACGCTTCTTTGCTTAATTGGTCAGGAACATGGAGAAGACGGTATTTCCCATGGGCACGATCTGCCATTTTTGCGCAAATGGTGTTCGCCTGGTTCTCAACATTTTCCCCCAATCCGCCTCTTGCCGGGACAAACAAAATATCTTGATGATGACTTAAGGGAACCATCATTTCAGCAACTGTTGCTAATGTTGTCCCCCCCGCCACCGCCACTGTCTCATGATCTTTCAAATGGTTCATGATGCACATTGCACAAGCTCTACCCAGTTCTTTCTTGACTAGAGGCGATTGGTCGCTGTCTCCGGAAACGACAATCACTTCTTGCAAATGAAGTTTTTCCTTTAAGGTGCTTTCCAAAAACGTTAAACCTAACACATCTTTTATCATTTCCTCTAACGCAAGAAGCAAATCCGATCCTTCTTTCGTCAAGGTCATTCCGGAGGGGCGAATGTCAATTAAATTTTGTTCTTTGAACAATTGAACTTCTCCACGCAAAACCCTTTCACTCATTCCTAGACTATTGGAAAGATTCCGTCGTCCTACCGGCTGCATCAGCCGGATTGTTTGCAGGATTTGATAACGTTTTTGCATAATTTGGAGAAGATCAGGCAATAATTTTTTTTGCGCTTCAATTAATGAGTGCATGTTCAAATCCCTTTCAAGAATTTCCACCGGGACTTTTTTTGTCCCTGTATGACATATTATGTCCCGCTAGCGGCAAAAAAATTCATCCCTTACAAATTACATTGTAGCAGGAGTGTATAGGTTAATCAACATTTGTACTTTCAAGCAAACGCTTTCTCAACACATATTTTTCAACTTTTCCAAACGCCACTACTTCCCCATCCACTTCGACGACCGGGATCATTAATTGATATTTTTCCAACAGTGCATCGTCTTGATAAATATCGATCTCGTTTATTTGAAACTCAAATTCACGTTTCAGCTCTTCCAGCAAATTTTTCGCTTCCTCACATAACGGGCACCCTTGTTTCGTATAGAGGAACACTTGTTTCACGGTTCAAATCCTTTCTACCAGTTTTCACAAATATTATAGTGCCCGTCGAAAATTTTGGCAAACGGCAGAATTCCGTTTTATCTGGAAGGGACATTTTCCAAAGGATTTTTGAAAAAGTTGTGTTAAAATAAAGGGTGCAAACGGAACAATTTGATCGATTGCTGATTGAGCGCTGCGGCGCTATTTATGAATCTTTGACGTGTTGGATTATTGAATGGAATCCCAAACATCTGCACTTATGAAACGGAGGGCTTGTGATGTCGCAGCTTTTTTCGGTTCCTTACTTTGAAGAAAATTTTCGACAATACATTCAAATGAATAAAGGAAAATCATCCAAAATTGACGCCATGAACAGCTATTACCGCTCCGTCGTCTCAACTTTAATCTACGACCAGCTCACAAAAAACGCGGAAGTTTTAAAACGGCTGCAAAACCTTGACCAGGCGTATAATCATGTGAAGAAGGAGGAGTAGCAGCGTTTTTTAGCAACAGAACAAATTGTGAAAACAGTTAATTCCTCATAGTTTTTTGTTCTTGTAGAGGAATCGTATTGCCCAATCTGCAATATAAATGAACCACTTTCCTGAAAAACAATTAACGTTGACTGAATTATAACTCTTTCCCTAAATGCAGATCAGGAATCTTTTGAATTCTACTCCTTCATTAAAGATAGCAGCCATGATCTCTGCTTACCAACAGCCAGTTCCGGAGGTTCCTCCATCCCTGCTCATTCACAATCTTATAAAAACATGGCAAAAAACAAATGCCGCTTTTTGAAACGTTACCATCCAACCTATTCACGCCAGCCCAGCGAATTTGCAGTTTGGCATAGATCCCAGCCATTATTCGGTTTGGTAGCCTAGGACACCTCCCTTGAGTTCCGCATAAAAGCTGTTGTACTTTTTGCTCCGCCTGTATGCAGATCATCATGGGATTGTGGCATTAGCCCACAACATACTGAAAGTAGTGGCAACCGCCAGCTGCCTTCAGGCAAAAATCGAAAACATACAAAAGCCAGTGGAGAAAACCTAGTTGTTTTTCTCCACTGGCGCTTATCGATAGCCCTATGATCAATTTGGAAAAATCACTTTTAAAGCCGTTACTGTTTTATACTTTTTATTTTGCAACGCATACATGATGAATATTAGTACAAACCAAAAAGTCGTCATTAATAATGCTAAACGAGTTGCTTCAGCAAATAACATAATAATTAAAATACAAACAAATAACGCCAGCACGACATAATTAATAAATGGAGTGAATGGTGCTTTAAAAATCGACTTTTCCCGTAAATCCGGACGCGTCTTGATATATCGTATATGAGAAATTAATATAATCCCCCAAACCCAAATAAAACAGATCGCAACGCTAAAGGCTTGCTCCGGAATCAGTTTGCTCATCAGAGCCCCAAGAGAAATGACAAACGCTGATGTAAACAAAGCGTTTCCAGGTAACTGCTTTTCGGTTAATGGTTAATCCGCTGGCATTGAGCACGGCAGTAATACGCCTGGAACCGTAAATTGGGTATTGCGTGTAGACTTCGTCAATTCGATGCTTAATAAATACCTCTTCAGGAGAGGAGCCTTAAGGCTTATAGTAAAGACTTGAGCAGTTTAGACTGAGGAGTTCAGCCTATGTTTTTATCGCAATTCTTTGTCTTCCCAATCGATCATTTCAAGTCTTTCCGCCCTACTCCTTAAGGCCAGATTTTTTTTAAGCCACGTCAATTGCGTGGTTAGTCGGCCGACTTCGGCATATAGATTTTCTATTTGCTGTTCGTATTCAGCTCTCATTTCATCGACTTTTTTGTTCTCCTTTCTAAAGATTTGCGGCATTTGTTCGAGAAAAGTATTTCTCCATCGGCGAATCTGATTTACATGGATCCCATGAGTGGAAGCAATTTCGTTCATAGTTTTTTCTTCCTTCAAAACTTCTAACACCATTTGAGACTTGAATTCTGGTGTATAATTTTTTCTTTTCATAAACCTACTTTAACATCTCCTCATTTCGTGTCTAGTTTTATGGATCCATTATAATCTTATAAATCTAAATTCTGCTGAACAAAACAAGATGAATTCTTACAGTCCTTTATTATGCTATTTTTAAGCTTTTTGTCTTGGATGATTGAGACGCCAAGTTGATAGGGAGATCGGTTGTAAATGTGTTCTTTCAAGTTCAAACACATCATCCGATCTCTTTTTAGTCGTGTTATGAATTCTTCCATTTCCTGTTCGATTCAAACGTTCCCATCCTTGCACATTCCACTTATCCTAATTTATGAAAACAAGATGCTTGGTAAAATTACTTTTGATAAACCCTGCCACATTTTCAATTTTCCCTTTGCTTTCCGATCGGCAAACACCAAAATTGTAATGTGCTGACTTTGATATATTCAACTCAGCAGTAAAAGATCCTAGATCGACAAGGAAGCCTTTTTGACATCCAAAATTTATATTATTAGAACCTATCCAACGGCTTGAGGCCTATTTTTCTGCTATTGATATCGATTTTACGGTTTTCGCTGTGTTGAAAAAATCATGTAAAGGTGCTTTAATTGAACGAATCTACGCGGTGAAGACTTATTCTTTGGCCACTAGAATCATCGAGCGTATTCCAACCATAAAACTGCTGGTGAAAAGGTTGAAACACGAACTCATTTTTGCTTGAATGCGGATTTTTGGTTTCAGATTTCAGATCATATCCCTGAAGCATCTTATTCCCACCTAATCGCAAACTATCCACAGATGTCCTAAAACACTCCCATTCATTTATCGATTTGTCTTTCACACTGTTAAACTTATTTCTAAGTTTTAGGCTAAAACCCATTGGATTTCCAGTTTATATCTGCAAGGAATTTTCAATTCATTGTCATTACACGGCACGGATATACTTTAAAAAATTCTATTCCTTATAGGTAAGAAAATAACTTTCTACACTACTACAATTGCTTAATTGATTGGAAAGTGACGATATATGCAAAAAATGCTCCTTATTGACCAAAAGGATTGCAACGGTAATGATTAAATTGAGAGTTTATAAAGAGTATGATTTTAATCCATGCATCCATAAAGGATGCGACGCAATAAGTGGGTAATTGCTAATTTTCCTATAAAATTTCAATCCACGCATCCATAAAGGATGCGACGTTAGATTCGATGTTTGATAGATTTACGTTATTTTATTTCAATCCACGCATCCATAAAGGATGCGACAGCAGACGCACACGCTGACGGATGAGGGGTGGGATTTCAATCCACGCATCCATAAAGGATGCGACTATATTAAATTCTCCACCGAACCACCCACGATCAATTTCAATCCACGCATCCATAAAGGATGCGACTTAACCCTCTTTCCATTCTTCCGCACTTTCTTTATTTCAATCCACGCATCCATAAAGGATGCGACAGCAAATGCTTTTGCTTCCCACATGGCAAGATGAATTTCAATCCACGCATCCATAAAGGATGCGACTATTTCTAAAATGCAATTAAAATGATTTTTTAGAATTTCAATCCACGCATCCATAAAGGATGCGACAGCAAATGCTTTTGCTTCCCACATGGCAAGATGAATTTCAATCCACGCATCCATAAAGGATGCGACTATTTCTAAAATGCAATTAAAATGATTTTTTAGAATTTCAATCCACGCATCCATAAAGGATGCGACTTAACCGGATTGAAGATCTTGAGAGACGAGTTAATATTTCAATCCACGCATCCATAAAGGATGCGACAACAGGCAAGCGAAAATATTGCCAAGTCATTTTAATTTCAATCCACGCATCCATAAAGGATGCGACCGCTCCCTCATGCATTTGTTGTTTCCAAATAAATATTTCAATCCACGCATCCATAAAGGATGCGACACAAACTCGTTTTCATCGCTGGTCCATGCCAACCTATTTCAATCCACGCATCCATAAAGGATGCGACAAGCAGGCAGGCAATGGAGTACCGAGGCATACATATTTCAATCCACGCATCCATAAAGGATGCGACCATGAAGCTGGTTCCAAAGATGAATTGTACAAGCTATTTCAATCCACGCATCCATAAAGGATGCGACTATGTTGCTCCAATAGCAAAAGTCAAACGGTACCATTTCAATCCACGCATCCATAAAGGATGCGACGCGAAATTAGAAGCGGTAATCAACGTAATACGTATTTCAATCCACGCATCCATAAAGGATGCGACGTTATTTTGTACGTCAACGCAGCGAAAATCGGTTGATTTCAATCCACGCATCCATAAAGGATGCGACTTCAAGGCATTTTCGATTCAAACACAGACATTGCATTTCAATCCACGCATCCATAAAGGATGCGACCGAAGCTAACCAAGAACGAGCAAGACGCTTACTTATTTCAATCCACGCATCCATAAAGGATGCGACCTCAAGTATGGTGTTCGCAGTCGGCCGGCAGTTCATTTCAATCCACGCATCCATAAAGGATGCGACACGGATGGGCAGTGTCGTCCCAATTCAAAACGTTGATTTCAATCCACGCATCCATAAAGGATGCGACCCCTTTAACTTTATACCCTCGTTTCGTAGCATGTATTTCAATCCACGCATCCATAAAGGATGCGACTTTTTCATATAAACGTAATGCTTCCGCTTTGCTATTTCAATCCACGCATCCATAAAGGATGCGACATCTTCCGTTTCACAATAATAATGTGCATATCGATTTCAATCCACGCATCCATAAAGGATGCGACTGCGGGATGCAACGATCTTTTTCTTTTTGGCTAATATTTCAATCCACGCATCCATAAAGGATGCGACGTCCTAACACCTCTTGACGTAAATTCCGTTTTATTTCAATCCACGCATCCATAAAGGATGCGACTTCATGATGTTTTTACTGTAAATTATTTGTTTTTTATTTCAATCCACGCATCCATAAAGGATGCGACGCAAAACATAATAGCAGTATGGGATTAGAGGAAAATTTCAATCCACGCATCCATAAAGGATGCGACAAAACGAAAGGATGATTTTTAATGATGATCACTATTTCAATCCACGCATCCATAAAGGATGCGACGAAGAAACAAATAACAATATAACAGATCAAGAAAAAATTTCAATCCACGCATCCATAAAGGATGCGACGAGTATTATGGCATCGAGCCGTTCAATCTGTATATTTCAATCCACGCATCCATAAAGGATGCGACATCTTTTGAAAACATCATATCACGGTTAAAAGAGATTTCAATCCACGCATCCATAAAGGATGCGACATAACCGTTCAATAAATCATATAATACATGATGTTATTTCAATCCACGCATCCATAAAGGATGCGACGTTTACACATGGTAATTATCAACGTATCACAATGATTTCAATCCACGCATCCATAAAGGATGCGACGATTTTTGTGAAAATTACAGAATACACACCGATTATTTCAATCCACGCATCCATAAAGGATGCGACATACATAAGCCAACACATGCCGCAAAAGTAAGGGATTTCAATCCACGCATCCATAAAGGATGCGACCAAAACTTTTGATTTTGCACACGGATGAATATAATTTCAATCCACGCATCCATAAAGGATGCGACAACGTCCATTATCGTTTGATAGTGGACGTAATGATTTCAATCCACGCATCCATAAAGGATGCGACTTTATTGCCGACTTTTTAAAACCTTCACATAATATTTCAATCCACGCATCCATAAAGGATGCGACGTCCACCATATCAACGGAGATAAATCAGATGACAATTTCAATCCACGCATCCATAAAGGATGCGACTTTCAAGGTAGGCTTGTTCGATCTCCGACCATGTATTTCAATCCACGCATCCATAAAGGATGCGACAGTCAACCGGTACTGGCCGTTCAACAAATTCGCATTTCAATCCACGCATCCATAAAGGATGCGACTTCTACTATATGATTCATTTTTGTTACTTTTACATTTCAATCCACGCATCCATAAAGGATGCGACCTAGGTATCCTAGCCTTTTCAGGTTTCTCATGTTATTTCAATCCACGCATCCATAAAGGATGCGACTACTTTTTTGTACGCGCTAAAGGTGACAGCATGATATTTCAATCCACGCATCCATAAAGGATGCGACTTTAACTTTTTTCATATTTAATTCATGAGTAGTATTTCAATCCACGCATCCATAAAGGATGCGACTGAAAGGCTCGACGTCATAATACTCCGATTTGACTTATTTCAATCCACGCATCCATAAAGGATGCGACCGTAAGCAAGAAGGTAGTCTGCCACAAATTGATATTTCAATCCACGCATCCATAAAGGATGCGACGTATCCACCCATCACCGTCAATTACACCGCGAAATTTCAATCCACGCATCCATAAAGGATGCGACAGACTTGTATTTCCGTAAGCCGCGATATTAATTTATTTCAATCCACGCATCCATAAAGGATGCGACGTCCGAGCCGCCTTTACCGTCGGTTGCTGGCTTGCTATTTCAATCCACGCATCCATAAAGGATGCGACGCAAAGTCGTTTTTATAGTGCGACGTACACCATGATTTCAATCCACGCATCCATAAAGGATGCGACACGTTGAAACGTAAAAACTCGGACTATCTAACGTTATTTCAATCCACGCATCCATAAAGGATGCGACAAAACTCTTCTGTTGCAAAATCCCGTGAAATTTTATTTCAATCCACGCATCCATAAAGGATGCGACGTAATATTCCGCCCAAACTTTCGTCCTTGATTACGTATTTCAATCCACGCATCCATAAAGGATGCGACTTAGATGAGTATTACTGTGAATTAGGTTTAAAAAATTTCAATCCACGCATCCATAAAGGATGCGACGTAATATTCCGCCCAAACTTTCGTCCTTGATTACGTATTTCAATCCACGCATCCATAAAGGATGCGACTTAGATGAGTATTACTGTGAATTAGGTTTAAAAAATTTCAATCCACGCATCCATAAAGGATGCGACCCGATACCGTCAAGAATATTAACGAGTTTAAAAATTTCAATCCACGCATCCATAAAGGATGCGACAACTTTCTTTTTCAGTTCTTCGAATTCTTTTTTAATTTCAATCCACGCATCCATAAAGGATGCGACATGAGGGAATTTATTAATCAAACTGGACGGACAAATTTCAATCCACGCATCCATAAAGGATGCGACAAGCGTGATGGGTATAAATAGATTGGCAGCAAAGATTTCAATCCACGCATCCATAAAGGATGCGACAGCGATTTTCACATCAAAATTACTCAAAATTTTATAATTATGACAAAAAACCGCCATTTTCTTTATTAAAATATAAAACTTCATTATTTAAATCTACCAAATATGGTAATAATTGATAAAAAATCAGGTGCGAATGTACTAAGAATTTCATGTTCGCTATTCATTCGCACTAAAAAATGATTGGATCTTCTAAATCTATTGATTCTTTCACCCCAATATGCTCTACTTTAGTTTTATAATTATTGCCTATTTGATAGAACCTGAGACTATCTTTATTTTCATCAATAATATTGGTAAGTTCTAATTTTAAAGCTGTAAATTGGGCTGCATCAACGTTACATTCAAAAACTGAATTTTGGACTCGTTGGCCATAATTTTGGCATACTTTTGACACTTTCCTTAATCTTTTTTGTCCTGCACTGCTTACAGTACTAACATCATAAGTTATTAAAACTAACAAAATTCACACCTACTTCCATAAAAATGGTGGGTACTCATCCAAATCATCACGTAAATAACGGGCCAATAGTAAAGCTTGTGCATGTGGAACTAATCCCCAAGTTATTTTTTCGCCTAAATATGGATGTGTTATCTTGTCTTGTTTTCTATTTTGCCATGCAGATAAGAATTTCTTTCTAGCTTCATCTGTCATAATTACAGCTCCATTTTCTTTTTTTATAAAATCTTCTTTGTTAACAATTTTTTTATTAATCAATGTTAAGACAAACTTATCTGCGTAGACGCCCCGCAATTCTTCCATTACATCTAAAGCTAGAGATGCCCGTTTCAATCGCCATCTGTATATATGGCTGTATCCGCAATTCTTCCATTACATCTAAAGCTAGAGATGCTCTTCCTGGCCGATCTCGATGCAAAAAACCAACATATGCATCGAGACCAACACCTTCCAACGCTGATGCCATATCATTTGCCAATAACGTATAAGCAAATGAAAGCATTGCATTCACGTTATCTAATGGTGGTCTTCGTGACCGCGAGTGGAAATAAAAATCCTCTTTTTGCTGTAATATCATCTGATTAAACAGTTTATTGTAACTTATAGCAGCTTGTCCTTCCAAACCTCTTAATCTTTCTAAATCTTCACACTCTCGCACATCATGAATGATAGATGATAAATGTTGAGAGATTTCTTTAAAAAGAGCTACATCCACTCGTAATGGATAATCTCTAGTCATTCTTTCTATTATCCATTTATTGTTATAAATCTTTCCAATAATAAAGTTACGTGCAATTTTTATCGACATAACTTCATCTTCAGACACACGATATTGTTTCTTTCTAAGGATGACGTTACCTTTGCTTTTTCCGATCACTCTTGCCAGAAATCGACCGTTCTTAGTTAAGAAAACTAATGAAATATTTTTTTCTGCACAATATCCCATTAGTGCAGGACTTGCACCAGTATAGCCAAAGGATACGATTGATTCTAAATTATGAAGCGGCAATCTACCTATCTTCTCATTCTCTTTTAAAAGGACAATATTATCGCCGTCTAATGATAAATAAACATCTGATTGAGTGATAAATAATGTGTTAAGCAGTTTTTTCATTCTTTTATCTTTCCTTCAATATAACTTTTTACAGTCCGCTTATTCATTAAATTTGGCAAACAAATATTTTGGAGGGAACAGTTTTTACAAAAGGATCCTGTTTTTACTTTAGGCGTATACTTGCGCTTATAATGATCATGCATTTCTAAGACAATAGACCTTACTTTATTTTTATTTTCTAATGTTATAGGTATTTCTACTCTCCGTTTTATCTCGTTATAAAACATATATCCTGTGTTTATTTTGCAAAGTAACATCTCCTCTAAACACATAACTTGTGCTGTTAATTGCAATATATCTGAATCATTTATTTTCGGCTTTCCACGTTTATATTCTATAGGATAGGCAACATATTTTCCTTCAGCACCCACTATTTCTACACCATTATTATCTTTAACAAATTCAACAACATCACAAACACCGGTAATTTTCAGTTCATTTGACTTTACAGGCATTGCTCGAACAATCAGTTTATTGCCACGCTTCTCTCGAATAAATGGCTTGTCAGCTTTTCGGTGAAGATATTGTCCTTCAATCGTTCTTACATTTTCTTCCCATTGCTGTTCAATATGAATGAGAGCCCATTGGCGTCTACAAAATTGAAAATGCTGAATACCGGACAACATTAAATAAATTTCTTCCTCATTATTTACCATTGATGACCACAGCTTTTAAACCATCTAGCTCATTTAAAGTGATCGTATAATCATCAATCGATTTTGGTTCTTCCACATTTTTTTCAATTTTTAATAAACGATGAACTTTAGCGGAAGAATATTGTCCCAGTTTTGAATTGTGCTCCCACCAATAAACTTTGTGCACTTCCATGCTTCCTTCAGGTCTCGCAGCAGATGCGTCATTCTCAAACAATGTAACAAGAGCTTGTTGGATTTTTAGAGCATCTTCATTTGTAAATCCTGTTTTTTCTGCCAATTGCGTATTCATACTGCCGTAAAAAACATACACACCAAAATCAACACGATGCTTCATTCCCATAGTGTCAGAGCTGCGTTTTTCATTTGTTACAGAATTTACACTTTTTGTAATCTGCATGCTGACAATATCAACAGGGTCGACGCTTGTTGCCGTATGGATTGAAACAGGACCACGAACACCGACAGATAAATCGGATCCTTTAAAGGCAAAAACTTGACCAAAGGCCCGGACATCTATCCATAACTGGCAAGCTATCTTGGCAAACTCTTCACTTGAGCCGTTTTTAGAACTCATAATTTTCTTTAATTCCGGGTGTGCTTCTGCACGCTCTTTTAAACTTTTAAAATCATCGACTTTTCGATCATTCGATTGAACAAAAATGGACTCTCCCATATCTTGCAGTCGATTTCTGATTTTCCGTTTAATGGCCACATCCGAAATCTCTCCATGTCCGTCATAATTTTGTCTCGGACGGTTTCCATTCAATGGATCTCCATTCGGATTGGCTTTTTTAACCGATAATACAACAGCAAAATCAATTTTATGATCTAAGATTGACATATTACATTCCTCCTACTTCATTAGATGGTTCAGTATTTTTTTCTGATTTTTGATATAATGCATGTCGTTGGCTATAAAAACCTAATAGGTATTTACCAGATAACTGTTTGTTATTAAAATCTTCAAATTTCATTCTAGAAGCCACTTCATCAATTAGTTTGGATAAATATAATCCTTTTGTCCCAAGCCTCATTTGATAAGGTTGAATACTTTCCTGAATGGTCTTCCATGTTCTTGCGGGGTGTTTGGAAAAAGCGTTCATATATCTGATGGCGTTAGTAGCTCGCGTTTCATCGGAATCTAAAGCGCGTCTTTCCAACACATCCGCAATTGCTAATAAACGGCCAAATAAATAATCGCGGTCGTTATTTTCTGTATCTAATGCCACATTAAATCCCTCCTGTTTATTAATTAAAGCACAGGCAATACTTAGCGTTTTTTCCCATTCCCAGTTTTCCATTGCCACTGGATTTGAAGCACGATAAAAAGCGCTTCTTATAATGTCCAGAGGAATTTTTTGATCTTTCGTATCGATAATGCACGACAAGATGCGCTCCATCAATCCTTTCACTACTTTATCGTTTGCATTCGGCCCATAAGCAGCAAACGCAATATCTTTAGTCGCGGGAGCTCCATAAAATTGAACCGTTTTCTTTTCTTCATCTTTTCGATAACGGTGAAGCCACGCGCAAGTTGAATGCCATTCAACCAGTCGTTGTAAATACAGTTCCCTATTCATATTTCGATAATAAAGCACTGCAAGACGCCCCGGGGTAGCAGAATCAAGAATTAAAATATTCACCTCGGACTTTGTTGTCAGATTCGCTTTATAACCCTCCAAAGCTTTTGCTACTTCATTGGCAAATTCCTGATTCGTAAACGATTTTCTTTCTTTTTTTTCTAATGACATGGGATTGATGGCAAAAGTATCTTCTGTCGGATCTGGAAGAGTAATTTCATCATTTCCCCATACAAGAAACACGCGTTGGTCAAAGATTTTTCCCTGCCTGTTAATCAGCCATTTCAATGCATTATGCGCCTTTTGGGAAACATCATAACTAATGCTGGCCACTTCATTACTTTCATGGAAACGTCCCCTAAACGTAAAACCACTCGTATCATTGGCAGAAATTAGTTTCGCTTTATCGCCAGCATTTCTAATTTTGTTTGCGTGTTTATCAGTGACCGGCAACTTTTTCCCTGTTACATAACAAAAATCTTCGTCGTTGTTCTTTAAGAGGTCTTTGTAGTAAGAAATAAATGAATCATACATTTCAGGATCGTTCCAAACCTTTGTCAATATAGTATGAGGTGAATAAACATTGAAACGAACAAAAGCACTCTCCACTCCAGCGCTAATGACTGAAAAAATAGGCGGTTTGCTCCCATACAAAGATTCGTATTTTTTATCCCATTTATCGATTAAATGCCCATTAGGATCTAAGTACAAAACGTTTGCATCCACTAAATCTTTAATTAGCCGCTTTTGGCTTAAATAGTTATAAATACTTTTTACTTTTTTTGTTGCATAGGGTGATTCTGCCCAATCTTTCAATTGTTGAATATAATAGCTAAAAGGTTCTTCTTTTTTTATTTTTCCACCATATGTAACAAAATCGCCTGCTACATAACTTAATTTATCGTGAAGCGGATAAGGAGCTATTTTCGTACTAGTCCGGTTCGCGGCATCTTCTGTGCAAGGGATGACAGTCACCTCTTTAATGACTGTTGCTGAATGAAATTGCCCGTCTTCTGTGATATTCACTTCAATATGCGCGGTTTGAGTCGTATGAGAAATCGGCAACAACGTATACTCTTGTTCATTATGCTTTTTTTCCATTACACCTACACGATCTAAATTGGATTCATATGTCTCATATAAATTTAATAACCAGCTCATTCGTTCACCTCCCCTTCCAATTGTTTGAGCATTTCATCCGCTGATTCCACATTTGTTTGATCGAAAAACTTCGGATTCATTTCTTTGATTTTTCTGATTTGTGTGCATTGATCCGGCCTAATAAATTGGATAATTCCATTCTTCATCACAGGATTCCATAAACGGACTTCCATTTCGTTTCTACCGGTTTCATCTGGGTAATTAATCCCATGAACCATGGTACCTAGATGAATATCGCCATAATCATCATAAAAACCTTTACCTTCACCAAATACACACGGTTCAACATACCCTTGACATTCTCTAGTGCCTAAAAAGATATCTCTTCGTCCTCCAGCTTTCAGTGAACGTTTTAGTATGTTGTGATGCTTATGTTCGTTGCGATCAAAAGCAAGATCAGGACGATGCGGATTAAAAACAAAATGTGCACGCACTTGATATCTAACGTCTTTTAAATATGTATAATGAGCCAGTGTATTTCCCCCACCATATTCAATTGGCCGAATGCCTTTGGATTCCATTCGAATCGCATTCATCACTCGAACCTCATCAATGATAAAAAGTATGGTGGGCTTCCAATAAATCGACTCGACAATTCCTTTCAACGCCTGATAGGTAGGCACTTGATAGGACAGCTTTTCACCTCCTAGTTTAGTCAAAGGATCCGTAAACAAGGCATATTTTCCATAAACTTCGAATTCAATAGCATTTCTCAATACAGACACCTCCTTTTTGTTTTTTTAATAATTCAATAATAACTTTTTTTCAGAAAATATTCAATAAAAAAATTATATATTATATGAAATATAAAATTCGAATCGAGGTTATGGTATAATGAATTGTCGCTTTTAAAAGCGTGGATTGAAAAATATAATATATTATTTGAAAGAGGGTGCACCAAAAGTAATTGGCACCCTTTTGATCATTTATTGCTGACTTGAGCCTCTCTCTCTAAATATATTGATATATCAACGGTTTTCCGTATTTACGGGGTGTCAAAAAAACTTTTCGACAAACCCTTTTCACATGTTTTTGAAGATTTGTGACTATCTAACAAACTATGGGTATTTATCGTAGACATTTACTGGAATTCTATTCCGACGCACGTTGGATCTCTGCGAAGCTCTTTTATAATTTAAATTTTTTAAAACATCTTTAATACAAATTGACTGTCATTTTCAAGATTAAGTCCGAATTCCATATTGTACGCCCCTTCTTTTAATACTAAGATTTTCCCATCTAGGCAGCTGACTAATCCATCATTTTTCACTAATTGTTCTCGTTCATAATCGTTAATATTTATGATATATTGCTGGGCTTTTCTTAAAAGTTGTGCAAACTCATTAATTGTTCTGTTGCTGTTTAATTCAGCAATAATTTCTTTTCCACCACCGTACGGAACAATAACAGAAGTTGTAATATCATCAATTACTCGAAAATGCTCTGCTGCAGTTTTATAGCTGTTTACTAAAAATAATGGAGGCAATTTTTTATTTTTTTGATAATAGGCCTGATAATAAGTACTATTTTTCTTATTGGACATTAACAGTTCAATCATTTCTTTTTTCAATTTTGGTATAAAATAATTCAAATTTGATTCAAGTTCCGTATAATACTCTTTAAAGTACCTTTCCATAGCTTGCATAGATAAGATATTCCCGCCATGATTTGTTTGGTCACGACTTATATCAATAAAAATTCTTTTTGACACTTGTTTTCCAACTTTTATTTCTTTTAAACGATCCAATTTTTCTTCCTCATGGTCTATAACATAAACATTTTGTATGTCCTTTTCACCGTGCCGATTGCATCTGCCTGCAGCTTGTGCAATGGAATCTAATCCTGCTAATGAGCGAATCACACAATTGAAACTAACATCTACCCCCGCTTCAATCAGTTGGGTGCTTACACAAATTACTTTATTACCCTCTTTCAGATGATCTTTTATTTCACCTAATATTTTATTACGATGAGCAGCACACATTGATGTACTCAAATGATAAGTTGGTAAATTTAACTTCTTCATTTTCAATTGAGTATACAGATCTTTCACAACTGATTTCGTATTTAAAATAACTAACACACTTTGTACTTCACTTATTTTTGCCTCAATAAAATTGGAGAGTTTTTCATTATTAAATGTTTCATTTGTTGCTTTATCAATGATTTCCACCCGTTTAAATGCATCAATTACATAATCAAGGTTTTTGATCATTTCTGCTTCCGCATTGATTTCAAGTTTATGCTCAACAAAATCTAACGCAGGCTGAGTAGCAGTACAAAGCACGATGCTGGAACGGCCATAAGTTTTTAAAAAGTTTAATGACTGATTAAAAAGTGATACACATGAAATAGGAATTTTTTGCACTTCATCAAAAATAATTACCGACTCACTTAAATTATGAAGCCTCCTAATATTTCTACACCCATTTGCGTAAAAAACATTCAAAAACTGGACAATCGTTGTAAAAATAATCGGCGAATCCCAGTTATCTTTGGCTAATTTTAATTTTTGTTGCACACTAATCAAGCCATCTTGATTTTCATCATCATCATTCATATCTTCAATAACGTTTGAATGATGCTCTAATATATTGGCATCATCTTTTAATATTTTTCTAACTTCTTCCGCGTTTTGTTCAATAATAGTTGTATAAGGGATTACATAAATGATATGTTTTTTATTATAAAGTTTAGCGTGTTTCAGAGCATATCTTAAACTTGCTAATGTCTTACCACCACCAGTTGGAATGGATAACGTATAGATTCCTGATGGTTTCTCAGCAAATTTATCACACTGTTCAGACATCTCTGTTCTTAAAAGATTAATAGCTGTATTGGCATCCTTTTGTTTACGAAATGAATTGATTTTTCGCATGAGCCTTTCGTAGTATCTATCAAATAACACTTCATGATTATTTACAGTGTCATTGCTTTTATTTTCTTCAAATAATCTTGTGTTCGTTCTATCTGCATCAATTAAAGCACTAAAAACAAATTTAGTTAAAAACATTAGTTGTTTTTCATAGTTTCCAGAAGATTCTTTCGCTAAAAATTTTTCTAGTTCCTCAGCAGCCTTATCAACATAATCATGAAAATCTGTCTCACTCATAACATGCTCAAAAAAGTATTGCTTTGTCACATCAAATTCAGGAAGTTCTTTATCACGAACTCTTTTTAAGTAATTTGATTCTAAATCCGGATTTAAAAAATCTTGAAGGTACGAATGGTGAGAAATAATGGCATTTCCTATCACCTCAGCCACTATTCCTTTGTAACGAGTTATTTTCCCCTCTGTATGAAAAAATTCATATAAAAGTTTCCCGCCTGCAGTAGAATGGTCAACACTTCCTCTTCTAGGTGGTGCACCAGGATTATTAACTGCTTCTAATATGTATTCTCTAAATTCATTTGTACATTTTCCTAGATCATGAAGCATACCAGCAAGACCAGCTAAATGCTTTACACCTAGCTTTTCTCCGTAGGTTTCAGCTAAGTTTTTTACTTCTAATAAATGATCTTTAACAGTTTGTATTTTTTTGTCACTTTCACGGATATGGGCAATAAAATCCATTTACCTTCCCCCTGATAGATATATATTTTTATTAAAAATCTGTTAACGACCGAAAATGAGAGCGTTTCTCAATAGTTTCACAAAGACTTTTTTTTGATGGAACTCGCTTTACAATGTTAGCTATTAAATATGTAAAAATATTATTTTGAACTTCCCAACGATTTGAAACCATTTTTCCTACATAAAAAAGGTGTACCTCCCTAAAATCTCGGTATGATTAACTTTATAAACTAGAAGAAGACTATCTATCACTATTATACGATAACAGTAACTTCCTTTTCTCACATAATTGTCAAATCTTCGGAAAAAATGTATTTGAAAATATGAAAATTCTATTCGTCTTTATACTTCGGAAGAAGAGTTAATGCATAAAAATTTTCTCATTTTGAAGCTTGAGACATTGCAATGTTCAAAAACATAACAAGATCCTAAAAATGCGTCAGTGTAAAAAGAGTTCAAGAAAAAACAATATTTACAACGAGTAGCTCGTAATAGCTCTAGCTTTGACTCTCCTTTTAAAAGAAAACCGAACAAATAATTTTGAAGGATCTATATGAGATATCAAATAGATTTACAAATTTGAAAAGTTATTTTAACCAAGAAAATTTATTTACCAAAAACCAAATCCATTCCTCTCCCCCATTATTCCGTCCGAATTTGTTTCATCCACAAATGGCAATAAGCTTTTTTCAATGTCGGCGGCTGTTGTGTACTGCAAAATAAAAGTGATCCTTACGTTCTTTTGGTGAAAAGTCGAGATAATTGAGAATAAGAAGCTGAAAAACTCCAATTTACACACTAATTTTCGCAATTAGCCTCTTTTTATCACCAAAATTGTGTAAGAGCCATAAAAGGGCAGAGAATTGCAAAGAAATTAATCTGAAACATTTTTACATGGAAGGGGGCATGAATGACTAGCTTGGTTATGCCAGCCCTTGAAATAGCTGGATTCTTGGCGTAGGAACCATGCCCACAGAGCCTTCATGTCAAGTTGCCTTTCTTTACATTTTCAAATGCAAAACTATTTGCTTTTAAGGTTCTTACGTTCTTTTAGTGAAAAATCGAGGTCATTGATAACACAGAGCTAAAAATACTTATTTGCACGCTCAGTTTCTCCATTAGTCTTTTCCTTTCAACAAGATTGCGTAAGAACCATTTTTAAAATGCAAAATAAAGCTGTTTTGCAAATTCCATCACTAGCTGCATTAGCCAAAAATGATTTTCTTATACAAACCGCTCTCTACATTCCCACATTTCAGAAAGGGTCGGCTTGGTAACATTTTATGAAATAAAAATTCAAAAAAATCATTGACTTTTGTAATAAAATTTCATAAAATGAGTATAAATTTTAAAACTATTCAAAATATGAAAGGAGGGATGATCATGAAAGGCGGTTTAATTAGTATTCAAGAAGCGCTTGATTCATTAAAACCGTCTGAAAGAAAAGTTGCGGAGTATATTTTAAAGCACCCTGACGAGGTGGTAAACCTTTCTGTTCAAAAGCTGTCGCAACGGGCAAATGTCAGCGAGGCAACGATCATACGCTTGTCGCGCACGTTGAATTGTAAAGGTTTTCAAGAGCTGAAGCTGAAAATTGCGGGGGATCTTGCCAATTGGAATGAACAAAACCGCTCCTACCAAGAAGTTCCGATAAACGGGGCTGTTGATTCAGTCATCGCATCTGTGTCGAATAACAACATTCAATCCATTCAGGATACGTTGTCGGTTTTATCGAAGGAAGAAGTCGAAAAAGCCATACATGCTTTAAGCAAGGCGCGCAAGATTGCCATTTACGGAATTGGAGCTTCAGCTGTTATCGCGCAAGACTTTAAGCAAAAGCTGACGAGAATTAACCGTTGGTGCGAAACAGGCTTCGACTATGATACACAAGGGATGATCAGCGCCAATCTGACGGAGGAAGACGTTGCCTTCGGAATTTCCTACTCCGGACAAACGGAAGATATCATTAAATCGTTAACATTGGCAAAGGATAACGGCGCCACAGTTATTTCATTAACAAAATTCGGATCGAATCCCGTTTCCGATCTCGCTGATATTTCGTTATATACAAGCTCATTGGAAAAAAGCATCCGCAGCGGGGCGATGAGTTCAAGAATTTCTCAACTCAACGTTATTGATATCCTCTATGTCGGCATCATGAGCCAAAATTATGATGAAAGCATCGCCGCTTTGGAAAGAACGAGAGAAGCAGTCAAAATGTCAAAACGGAATTATAAATAAAAGCATCCCATCAAAAGACAGCCTCTCTTTTCAAGAAGTTATCATATTTTAAAAATGAAAACGTTTCCTATTTTACAAAAAAACATCAGAACAAGGGGGAGAACAATGGGAAATCATACACGGTTGGCAAACGAAATTGTCGAAAAATTGGGCGGTTATCAAAACATTAAAAGTTTGACACATTGCATGACAAGATTAAGAGTCACACCTGTTGACGAGAGCAAAGTTGATATCGATGGATTGAAAAAGATTGACGGTGTTCTCGGCGTTGTCGAACAAGAAACGCTGCAGATCATTTTAGGACCGGGAATTGTGACAAGAGTAGCGGAAGAAGTTTCAAAATTAAGCGGGGTTCATATAGAAAAGCTGGATGCCAATGAATTCGCCAATCTTGCGGAACAAACGAAAGCAGACTTGAAAAAGAAAAATGCAACGCCGTTTAAACTTTTTTTAAGAAAAATCTCCAGCATCTTCATCCCGCTGATCCCTGCCATTGTAGCTTCTGGCTTAATTGCCGGTATTACAAATGTCATTGTTAGAGCTGGGGCTGATCCGGAATCAATGGTAATATCGATTTTAAACTTTATCGGTTGGGGGCTATTCAGTTATCTTGGCATTTTTGTTGGAATTAATGCGGCTAAAGAATTTGGGGGCACCCCTGCTCTTGGAGGGATTGCCGGTATTTTAATTATTAACCCTGCACTTGCGGACATCACGCTTTTTGGTGAAAAGCTTGTGCCCGGGCGGGGCGGTCTGATAGGAGTCATGCTGGCAGCCATTTTTATGGCATGGATTGAAAAGAAAGTCCGCCGGTTCGTTCCGGCTTCAGTTGATATTATGGTAACGCCTACGATTTCTGTTCTGATAACAGGCTTAGCCACTTTAATCGTTCTGCAGCCAGTCGGCGGCTGGATTTCCGATCTTATTACAAAAGGATTATTAGGATTAATTGATGCTGGCGGCATATTATCGGGAATTATTCTTGCCGGAACCTTCTTGCCTTTAGTCGTAACAGGACTGCATCAAGGGTTGACGCCTGTGCATATGGAACTCATCAACTCCATCGGCGATGATCCATTATTGCCGATATTGGCAATGGGAGGCGCAGGTCAAGTAGGTGCCGCATTTGCCATCTATTTCAAAACAAAAAATGCTCAGCTTCGCAAAGTCATTAAAGGCGGGCTTCCTGTCGGGATTTTAGGAATTGGAGAACCGCTCATTTTCGGCGTCACCTTGCCTCTAGGGAGACCTTTCATTACAGCTTGCCTGGGTGCAAGCTTGGGAGGTGCTTTCCAAGCGTATTTTCATGTTGCGACGATTGCCATTGGTGTTTCCGGTTTGCCATTGACCTTTTTAGTGAATGCCCATCAAATCGTTTATTATCTCATTGGTTTGTTTATTGCTTATCTATTCGGATTTATTTTTACTTATCTTTTCGGATTTAAAGAGGAAATGACGAAAGATATTGGAAAAAATGAACAAACGAATGTCATGACAAACAGTTAATTCTCACACTTGTCCCAAAAGCTGCCTTCAGTGCAAAGGGGAATGCTCCGCAGCTCACAATATATAGGACATTACAGTGGAATAAAAGAACTATATATTGTGATATTTGCGTGAGGTCAGTCCTTTCCGGGGCAGCTTCTTCTTATCAAAGGAAGGTGAAAAAATGCTTGGTATTTCAGTATATTTAGGAAATCAACAGTACGACATGGAACAAATAATCGCCAAAGCCAAAAAATATAAATTTCAAGCCATTTTTACTTCCCTCCATATTCCGGAGGATGATCCATCAGAATATACAAAACGGCTAAAGCATTTAGGCATGCTCGCCCAAAAAAATGACATGCAATTATTTGCTGATGTGTCGCCAAAATCGTTTTCCTATTTGAACATGAACAAGCCAAAGGATCTCCTTGACTGGGGCGTGTCCGGCATCCGCTTGGATTATGGTTACGCCGACGAAGAAGTAGTGGAATTATCCAAGCAAATGAAGATTGGAATAAATGCCAGTACAGTAAACGAAGCAACCATTCAAAAGTGGATTCGATTAGGATTAAACGTTGAAAACATAGAAGCTTGGCACAATTTTTACCCGCGTCCCGAAACAGGACTCGATGACCGTTTTCTGATTGCACGAAACCAAATGTTCCATCAATACGGAATTGCCACAATGGCTTTCATACCGGGGGACAATGAATTGAGGGGGCCAATTTTCGCAGGGCTTCCGACATTGGAGAAGCATCGGCATCAAAAACCGCACATTGCCTGCGCAGAGCTTTTATTTCAATATCATGTTGATAACGTGTTTATAGGCGATGTTTCCGCTACGGAAAGCACGTTGTCGCTGCTGTCGCTTTTATCCGAACGGATCATTCCTCTTAGGGTTTTGTTGTATCAAAACGATGAAAGCATTCGTTCCCTTGTCGAAGGCGTTCATACCAATCGGCCTGATCCGGCAAGAGATGTCATCCGGTCGCAAGAATCCAGACACTATGCCCAAAACAATGGCATAAAGGTCAACCCTTCATCTGCCGCAAGCCGTTTGATTGGTTCTGTTACCATTGACAATAACTTGTACGGCCGATATGCAGGCGAACTTCAAATCACAAAGCGAAATTTGCCAAAAGATGAACGGGTCAATGTTTTAGGAAGAATTGTTGAGGAAGATATTCCGCTTATTGATTGCATCGATCCGGGCGGAAAATTTAAAATGATGGTGTCAAAATAATGCAGCGTTGCCTCAAGCTTTTTTCACGAAAGATCGAGTCACTAAGTCAGAAAGGAAGAGAACAAAATGGATCTTCATAAAATTGATACGGAGAGAAGAAACCCAAACACAATGAATATTGATACTTTATCCAGCCTGGACATTGTAAAAAAAATCAACGCAGAAGACAAGCATGTTCCGGAAGCTGTTGAGCAGGCGCTGCCAGTTATTGCGGATGTTGTCGACCGGATTGTTGAAGCGTTCCGCAATGGCGGACGTTTAATCTATGTCGGAGCCGGTACAAGCGGCCGCTTGGGAGTGCTGGATGCATCCGAATGTCCTCCCACGTACGGAACTCCGGCGGAACAAGTGATTGGTGTGATTGCTGGCGGTGAAAAAGCGCTGCAATACGCTTTGGAGGGTGCGGAAGATAACGTGGAGATGGCCGTTGAAGATATGAAAAAAATCAACGTGAACCCTAAAGATGTAGTCGTCGGTATTGCTGCAAGCGGGAGAACCCCTTATACATTGGCGGCCATGAAATATGCCAAATCAGCCGGCGCAACGGTTGCAGCCATTACGTGCACAAAAAACTCTGAGATGGAGAAAGAAGCGGATTATCCGATTGTCGTTCTTACAGGTCCAGAAGTTGTGGCAGGATCGACAAGAATGAAAGCCGGCACAGCACAAAAACTTGTATTAAATATGCTTACAACCGCTTCAATGATTCGCATCGGCAAAGTGTACAGCAACTTGATGGTCGATGTCGTCCCTACAAATGAAAAGCTGATCATGAGGGCAAAGAATATCATCGTTGAGCTCACGAATGCAAGTGAAGCGGAAGCGGAGGAAGCACTGAAAACCTATCAATCTGCAAAAGCAGCCATCTTTTCTTTAATCACTGGTTTAACAGGCGAAAAAGTCTTTGAAGTACTTCGCCAACATAAAGGACACTTGCGCAGCGCCATCGAATCGCAGTTAAAGTGAATGGTCGTCAGCGTTAAATTCAATCGTCAAATCGATCTCTTTTTGAAACTATTCCGATTGAAACAAACATTTTATTGTGTGAATGACAATAGTCGATTTTTTGCGAAAGCGGGGGCATTTCATGAAAATGATCGCCATTGATATGGACGGAACATTGCTCGACAGTTGTGAGCGGGTCACGAATGAGAATGCAAAGGCTATCCGACGGGCCCAAGAAAAAGGAATAGAAGTGGTGATTGCTACAGGACGGACTTTTTATACAGCAGCAAATCTCCTGAAAAAAGCAAAAGTAAAAGTTCCCATCATATGTCTTAACGGAGCCGATATTCGCGATCACGATGGCAAACAGCTAGCCAGTGAGACGATTGACTATGAATCTTTTATCAAAATTGAAAAAGCATGCACAAAACATGGCGTCCATTTTGAAGTATGCACAAATCACTGCATCTATTCAATCAGTAAAGAACAGTCGCTTAATGCTAGGATCACCTCAGCCAAAAGCGCCCATCTTCATTTTCATGAAGCGGACGTAATAGAAAAATTTTATGCGCATGTTTCTTCAGGATATGTAAAATTGATTAACAGCTTCCATCAATTGTTAGAACAAAATATTGAAATTTACAAAGTGCTAGCTTTCTCTTGCGAAAACGAAAAGCTTCTCAATATTAAAGATGAGCTTGCTCATGAAGAAACCCTCCATGTTACCTCGTCAGGCCGAAATAACCTTGAAATCAATCATGCCAATGCCCAAAAAGGGGCAGCGCTCGAAAAGTTTGCGGCCGAGAAAGGTGTGGCAATGAAAGACGTTTTGGCGATTGGCGATCATTTCAATGATCTTTCTATGCTGAAAAAAGCCGGAAAAAGCGTTGCGATGGGAAACGCTGAGGAAGAAGTGAAAAAAATCTGCGACTTCATCACGAAAACAAACAACGAACATGGTGTGGCCTTTGCAATTGAGAAAATGCTGAAAGTATAAAGATCAAAGGATGCCCTATTTCCTACAAAAAACACTTCAGGTGCCGGCACTCTTCACTGTAAACCATTCAGTCGAAATCAGACCGCCCTTTCACGATGATCGTGTGCCACTGACGGAAGAAAGCGCTGAATTCCTTTTCAACCGTTTTTTAATTGGGAGATCGCCCGCCTTCTTTTTCTCTAATCAAAATACTTGTTTCTTAGGAATTTTTATAGCAAATGGTAGATAGCACAAAATATGCGCCAGTTCTAAAAGAGCTGTTGCTCTTATGGCTGGCGCATAACAAGATTCAAGATAAATCTACAGCAAAACCTTTTCCATTTGATAAAGAGAGTTGATATATCGATTCTTCATTTGATATCTATAATCATGTGTAAAATCACACTCCCAGACCAGTAAACCTAAATTCCCGGCCAATCAAACCACTTCCTTTTTACACAAAATTCAGGACTTAATCCTTTCCATTTTCTTCTGCTTTTTCCCCTTCATCGGCTGAATTTTGTTCCAGTTTCATGCGTTTTAAGGAATCTATTATTCTGTAAACCAGCTTAACGGAACGGTCACTAAATCCGGGAAAAGCACCAACAAAAAGAGGATTGCCATTTGAACGAGCAAAAACGGAAAAATTCCTTTTGTTATGTCCACGATGCTGATTTTACTGATGCCGCAACCCACATACAGAACAGTGCCGACAGGGGGCGTAATCAGCCCAATGGACAAATTAATCACCATTAATAAACCGAAATAAACGGGATCAATCCCCACTGCCGTCACAACAGGAAGAAGTACAGGTGTGAAAATTAAGATAGCTGGTGTTAAATCCATTACACAGCCAACGATCAATAAGAAAAGCATAATGATGAGCAATAAAATCGTTGGATTGGCTGTTAAACCGCTCAAGAAATCAACAAGCTCTTTCGGAATTTGGGCAACAGTAATGGCGTAGCCTGAAACGATAGCCGTTGCCGCTACAAACATAACAACACCTGTTGTTTTAGCGGCTTCCACAAATACTTTAGGCAGCTGCTTCCACTTAATCTCTTTATAGAAAAAACTTATAATCAGTGCGTAGACCGCCGCCACTCCCCCCGCTTCTGTCGGAGTGAAAATTCCTCCGCGAAGTCCGACAATAATAATGACCGGCAATAACAGCGCCCAAAAAGCACGGACAAAAGCTGTCCATTTTTCCTTAGCCGTCGCCTTCGGCAAAGTTGCACTATGATCTTTTTTTGAAACAAAGTACCATATCACAATAAGCCCAAGCGCAATGATAAGCCCAGGAACAACTCCTGCCATAAATAGCTTGGTAATGGAAACGCCTCCAACAACTCCAAATAAAATCATCGGAATACTTGGCGGAATTATAGTGCCAATGATTCCAGTTGCCGCCACGAGACCTGTTGAAGAATTTTTATTATATCCTTTTGCCATCATCATTGGAATCAAAATGGCCCCAAGTGCAGCCGTGTCCGCCACCGCTGATCCTGACAACCCTGCAAAAATAACGCCTGATATGATTACAACGTATCCGAGGCCGCCTTTAATGTGCCCTACGAAGGCGCTGGCGAAATCTACAATCCGTTTTGAAACTCCCCCCGCATTCATAATTTCACCGGTTAAAATAAAGAACGGTATGGCCATCAACGAAAAGTTATTGGCTCCTTTAATTAAATATTCCCCTAAAATACCGGTATCAAACAGGCCTAATACCACCAGCATCACAATTGCGCTGCTTAACATCGCAATCGCAACCGGCGCCCCAATCAAGAGGAAAAAAAACAGAGAAAGAATGAAGACCCAAATCATTTTGTTTCCCCCCATTCCTTTTTAGGTTTTGCCCAGTCTGGCGCATCTTGATTAAAAAACACAAAACGAATGGTTTGAACGGCGCAGATAGCAATCATTAATACTGATGCGACAACACCCGCTAAATAAAAGACAGCTTCAGGAATTCCGGTCGCCGGCCCCGATATCATCTTATTAAGTTCGATCATTTTCAACAGTCCGTCGATAAATAAAATGAGGACAAACACCATTAACGAATTAGAGACAAAATATAAAATCTTTTGGAATTTCCTTGGAACTGACCCGATTAACAGATCTACTCCAAGATGGCTCTTCTCTTTTGATGCGACAACGGCTCCTAAAAAGATGACCCATACGAATAAATAACGCGCCATTTCCTCCGACCAAGTAATGCTCAAGTGAAAGGCGTAACGAAGAACAACATTGAAAAAAACAAGCGCAACCATGGATGCCAAAACAAATACAATGATTCCATTTAATAGGCCGTTAAGTGCTTTTAACAGTTTCTCCATCCCGTATCACCCCACGAATTGTTGCTTTAACCCTGCTTGGCGTCAAGTTTCAGCTTTCTTTTTTCCTCTTCAATTTTATTGATAAAATCCTTTGCCCAATCGTATTTTTTATAAAGCTCCTTATATACCGGCTCCATCGATTTCTTCAGTTCCGTTTTGAATTCCTCATCCGGTACAATAATGTCAAGTCCTGCTTTTTTTAATTCTTCTTTCACTTTTGCTTCAGACTCTTGAAGCAAATTCCACTCATATTGAGCCGATTCTTTTGCTGCTTCCAAGATGATTTCTTTAGTTTCTTTATCTAAATGATCAAAGAACTCCTTGTTCATTAAATATACATTCGGACTGAACATATGGTTTGTTTCAATCACATGGCTCTGCACTTCATATAAACCAGACTCCTTTAATGTCACGTACGGATTTTCTTGAGCATCGATTACGCCTTGTTCAAGTGCGGTGAAAACTTCTGATAAAGCAAGAGGCTGGACATTGGCTCCCATTGCTTTTCCTGTATTGATAAAAATAGGGATGTTCGGCATTCTGAGACGCAATCCTTTGAATTCCTCTTTGGTGTTAACCGCACGATTGGCCGATACAACCCGGAAACCGTTTGCCGTCCATGCAATCGGTTCAACGCCAAGTTCCCGAAAGGCATCGCCAATCTCTTCTCCAACTTTCCCGTTTAAAATGCGATTGGCCTGTTCGTAGCTATCGAACAAATACGGCCATTCAACAGCGCCAATTTTAGGATTGGCCGTTTGCAATCCCATTCCTGCGACCGCCATTTGAATCGAGCCGATGCGGGCGCCGCTCGTAAATTGCGCTTCATCTCCAAGTTCATTTGCCGGGTAAATTTCCACTTTATACTTTCCTTTTGTTTTTTCTTCAATGATCGGTTTGAATTTTTCCCTTAATGCGATATTTTGCGGATGTGAATCAGAAAAATAGTTTGCGACTTTAATGGTGGTTACACCATCGGCATTTGCCTTTCCGGCGTTTTCGAGCAGACTGCAGCCTGTTGAAACCATGGCAACCGCCATCGCAGCGACTACGATTAAAAACGCTTTCAATTTCATAAAAAATCACTCCTCGTAAAATGCCTGCGGCCATCTTTACAATCCCTGCCCGTCAGTTAAGATCCATTTCAATATAGACGTTCACCCCCTTATGAGGGTGTAATGCCTGCCCAGCCATTTTTTTGAAACTTGAACTGCCATTGTATGTCAATCGTTGTCCCGTTTATATTGAAAAGTCCGCTGTCGCCGCACCTGCCTCTTCATAAATGGCCACCCACCCTTCATTAAGACCTTCTGCTGGCAATGAGGGCATAGCTTAGCCATTGGACAGCAAGCGTTCCACACATTTCAGCCCTGTCCATTTGCCAATAAAATTTTTTATTTTTCCGTTTGCCAACGGAAAGCTCCCGTTATCAACGGTTCAGGATTGGCTGCCGAAGGAAACATAAATGTTCCTTCCGTCACTGCTGTACGAGTCGTTGCTGCCGCAAATATTGCTCCCGTTCCGCAAAAATTGTATTGAAAAAACATTGGGATTTAGTTTATTTTTAAAAATATTTGTCCGAAAATCGGAAAAGACATTTAGTTTCTCAATTTTTCCCCGCTTTTTCTATTGACAATCTATTTCGGATGCTGCAGCGACAATCACCATAACGAGTGATCCGCAGTAATTGCCGATTCGCAGCTCTCATCAAGAACGATTCATCCTTCAGGATCATAAGACCTTCTTTGCCGATGTTAGTATTTAAAATAAAGAAAAATTCTACAGTTCCTTATTCTTGGTTTAAGTAGTTGTAAACGGTTTGTGTAACAGGAACGCCATTTACAAGTCTGTCCGCTTCACGAATCTGCTCTGGTTCTCCCGGCACCATGACTTTTGTAAACCCTTCTGCAGGCTGCAATTCGTGAATTTCATCAATCATCCGATCCATGTTTGCCAAAAACATTTCACCGTCAGTAAACATTGACGGATTAATGGCCATTAAAAAGTGTCCTAGTTTACGTTTTTGATCGTAATCGCCATACATTGTTGTAATGTGCGGGCCAAACGCTGAACCAGTCAACAACCCTGAGAGGACATCCACCACCATCGCGAGACCATAGCCTTTTGGCCCGGCGAATGGAAACAATGCACATACTTCATGAGGGTTTGTTGTCGGTTTTCCGTTTTCATCAACACCCCAGTCGACAGGAATGTCTGTCCCTGCTTCGCGGGCGTGAAGCACTTTTCCGAAAGCAACATTGCTTGTCGCCATGTCTAAAATGACCGGTTTATGAACTTTTGCCGGAAATCCAAAGGCAATGGGATTGGTCCCAAAATACGGTTTTGCTCCTCCAAACGGGACGACGACCTTGTCGGTATGGGTAACGGCCATCCCAATCATTCCTTTTTCCGCTGCCAGCTGGACGAAGTAAGAAAGTGCACCGCAGTGGCTGCTGTTGATAACGCCGACAGCGCCAATGCCGTTTTTCTCAGCCAGCTTCACCGCATAATCCATCGCTTCTTTCGCAACCACATGGCCAAATCCGTCATCACCGTCAAAAACGGCTGAACAAGGGCCTGTCTCTTTTACTGAAAAATGGGGATCCGGGTTTAACCCTCCTGCTGCAAGCCGTTTGACATAATGTTCTGTACGCAGTACACCATGTGAGCTTACTCCTCTTAAATCAGCGTGTACAAGTACATCCGCCACCACTTCTGCATGATCTTTGCGCAAGCCTGCTCCGGCAAGCTTTTTTACTACTAATCTTTTTAACTCGTCATGTCTGATCAATACTTCTGCCATTTTTGATTCGTTCCTTTCCTGATCAATTTTCAACATTATTCAAGATTTGTATGGTGTTTCCTCATTTCCTCGTGCAAGTCGTTGTTATTTTCTTGCAAGCTATGGATAATGATGCCGTCCAAGACAAGGTGCACGCTCTGATCAAACTGATTTCCTAATGGCTGTATTGTGGCCGGCTCCCCGGCACGCCGGTATTTGGTAGCGGCCGGTATGACAAGAACGTTATTGCTTATGGCGGCGATTTTGGACTCCCTGTTTGTTGTGACAAGAAAAACTTTAGCTCCCTGTTCTTTTGCTTTGAAGGCAAAATGGTAAATCATGCTTGTCGAACCCGATCCGGATATTGCTACTAAGAGATCGTCTTTGCCAATACCCGGGGTAATCGTTTCTCCTACCACATAAACTCGAAATCCGCCGTGCATCAGGCGCATCGCAAATGCTTTCCCTATTAATCCTGACCTGCCTTCCCCGTAAACGAAAATGCGCTTTGCCTTTTTCAATTCTTCCGCAAGAGCCAATGCCTCTTCTTCTTTTATTCTTGATATGACAGTTTCAATTTCTTGACAGATTGTTTGAAGGATTGTTTTCATTTTTTGAGCAACACTCCTTATATCATAATTGGCACCATTGCAATGCCGCTGCCAAGTATTCTGAACGAGCAGCTGTTTTAAGGCGGCAGTTGCGGGTGCAATGAGAGGCAGATGCAAATGCGGCTTCCAGTCCAAGAATGCCGGATTTTGAATCCATTTTCTTGGTCAATCGTTTTAAACATGTAAGAAAAAGTTCCCTTTATAAGCAGATCCCCGATTCATACGAAAATACTTACAAAACAGAGGCTTTTTTTAGAATGTCCTCTAATTCCCGCTTTTTTTCCGCACTCAGCGTCCGGGCAGGCGGAAGCACATATGTAGAAACATCCAATCCTCTTAGTTTGATGGCCTCCTTTACTACATTTACAAATGGCGAATCCAACTTATACATTAGAGGCAAAAATGCCAACTTTTTATGAATCTCAATTGCTTTTTCATAATTCCCTGTTTGAAAAGCCCGATAGATTCCAATGCTTAATTCGGGCGCAAAGTTTCCGCTGGCGGAGATCGCTCCATCCCCTCCGAGTGCAAGGGTATTCAACAGATGATCATCAAAGCCGGCCATAACAGAAAAATGAGGATGCTTACTTTTTACTTTTAAAATCATCTCGCGAATATGCCCTGCGCTATCCACTGTTTCCTTAATTCCAACTATGTTCGGATATCGATCTACTAACTTTAATACAATGTCAGGAGACAAATCCTGTCCTGTCAAATCAGGAAAGTTATAGAGTAAAATCGGAATTTCCGTATTTTCGGCAATTTCGCCGTAATGAGCCAACAGGTTCTCTTCCGTCAGCGGCCAGTAGTATGGATTAATTATTACAACGCCGTCCGCTCCAATTTCCTTGGCATGGCGATTAAGAGCAATCATTTCCCGGGTGTTGGTTCCGCCTGTTCCGATTAAAACTGGCACTCTCCCTTTCACATAGTCTGTCGCAAAAGATGCAACCTGCTTCCGTTCTTCGAAAGACATGTGATTAAATTCGCCACCGCTTCCCAAAAAGAACAATCCATTTACCCCTTCTTCAATGAGGAAATCAATTAATTTCCCCATTCCCCGCCGGTCTAATTCCAAGCTTTCGTTAAAAATGGTTGGCACCGGCGGGATAATTCCGTAAAATTTTGTTTTCATCCGATCTTTCCCCCTTCTTTTTCTCTTAACTTTATCTTTTCTTTCACATCTTGATTGACCAAATAGTTAGGATAATAACCCGATAATACATCGACCACATTTTGAGCGGTTTTCCGCTTCAGTTCATGTTCGGACTCTTCGGAGTACCAAGCGACATGCGGGGTTATAATAACGTTTTCCATCTTTAATAGAGGATGATCTTTCTGAATAGGTTCGTGTTCTGTAACATCTAATGCAGCGCCGGCAATCTTTTTTGCTTGCAAAGCAGCAATTAAAGCGGTTTCATCAATGACTGGACCACGCGCCGTATTGACAATGAATAAGTCTTTTTTCGCCAGATCAAACTGTTCTTTGCTAATCATTCCTCTTGTGCTTTTTGTTAAAGGGGCATGAACCGATATATAATCGGATTGTCTAAATAAATCATTCAACTTTGTTAATCTGACATTTAACCGATTGGCCGTCTCCTCCGGAATATACGGGTCATAGGCGATCACATTTAAACCGAAAGCTTGCGCCTTTTTAGCCAACGCCTGCGGAATTCTTCCCAACCCTACGAGCCCGAGTGTTCTGCCGCGAAGGCGAAAAATCGGCTTTCCTAAATTAAAATCCCAAGTCCCGTTTTTTACCTCATTGTTAAATTTGACTACTTTCCGGACTAACGCCAATAATAAAGCAAAAGCACGGTCTGATACCTCGTCTACGGAATAATCTGTCACATTGGCCACCACGATTCCCTTTGCGGTCGCAGCCTCAAGATCAATGGTATTAACACCTACGCCATACCTTGCAATAACCTTGCATCGCTCCAATTTTTCAATCACTCTTTTCGAAACAGGAGCATATTGGTTCAAAATAGCATCGGCATCTCTGCACTCGCGAATCACTTCCTCTTCCGTGCGGCATTGAACCGCTATAAAATCGGCATCGATGGATGAAAGCACTTCTTTTTCCGGAGCCAATGTTTGAAATTCGTAATCTGTCACGACTACTTTATATTTTCCCATTCTATTCACTTCCTTTGGAAATATTGAAATATCTACGGCTGCAGCCGTTTTTATGGTGCCAAAATCATTTTCGGCACTCTTTTTAACTATATTTCTTAAATCTGTTGATATATGAAAGTGATGGGTGCACTTGATGCTGCACTTTTATTAATGTTGTAATGGAGAGAATGTATGCTAAATAGGCTGGTGGTTTTTATTATGGTTCCATTACGGGGATGGACACCATGCATGATAGAAGGTGGGATTCCATTCATTTGATCCCCTAAAGGCTTGCAGTTGTTCTGTTAAACAGACTGTCTGCGAATCAACTCTGGCTCAAACCGGTAAATGCGGGCTGTTTGATCGGACTTTCTGTTTGTGATTGCTTCAAACAGCAAATCCGCTGCTTTTTTTCCCATCTCAAAGCTGGGCGGTCGAATGGTTGTCAAGGCGGGATGATAAATGTGTGCAAAAGAGGGATTGTCGATTCCGATTAAAGCTACATCATTAGGAACAGAAAGCCCTTGTTCTTTCGTGAATTCTAAAATTTTCATTAAAGCTAAGTCATTCCCGGCTAATAGCGCCTGAGGCGGATTTTCCACAGAAAACATTTTTTTCAATCCTGCTTTTATTTGTTCGAGGGGCAATGCAATAATGTATTCTTCCCGGATGGGTATGCCCTTTTCATTCAATGTCTTTTTATACCCTTCTATCCGCTCGACGCGCGGAGTAGTTTGATGAACTAGCGAAGTCGTCACAACGCCTATTCGTTCATATCCTTTCTCAAGAAAATGTTCAATCGCCATTTTGGCAGCATTTTCATTATGAAGAAGGACCGTATCGACCCCGACATCCTTAACGAATCGATCCATGAAGACAAGCGGATATCGCCTTTCTACAAGCTGTTTGTAAAGATCCGTATTTCTGTTAGTGGGGAAAACAATTAATCCATCTACTTGTTTGGCGATTAGCATTTCTATATATTTTTTTTCTTTTTGGGGCACATCATCGGAGTTGCAAACGATTACATGATAATCATGCTGATGGCATATATCTTCGATGGCTCGGATGACTTCCGTTTGAAAAGCATGCAAAATATTCGCCACGATGACGCCGATAGTTGATGTTTTCTTTTGTTTTAAACTTCTTGCCACAATATTAGGTTGAAATTTTAGTTCTTTAATGGCTTCTTCAATCTTTTTTTTCGTTTCTTCTCCCATGTATTCATATCGTCCATTTAAATATTGGGAAACCGTGCTTTTGGAAACATTCGCACGCTTTGCCACATCTGCGATTGTTGTTCTTTTCATTTTGCGTCTTCCTTATCCTTTTGAAAAAAATCACTAAATCGGTTTAGTAAACCGGTTTAGTGATATTATAAATAAAATGAAAGCGCTTTTCAATAGTTTTTTTGGATTTTTTTCCTAATATTGAACACTCGTTTTTCACTTTCTCTGTTAATATAATTTTTCCGATACCGTTTTTGCTGTGATTTCGCGAACCTTTCTCGCAATGTGTTCCCTTCTGTGAATAATCGCTGCGCATAATACGTCAATTACCGATAATTGGGCAATTTGCGAGATAATTGAAATTCCTTCTAACGGACTCTCCTTCGACGACATGAGATGAACCACATCGGCTAGTTTCGTAATGGGTGATTTCCCATTGCTTGTCATACAAATAATTTTCGCTCCAGCTCTTTTGGCTATTTCCAAGCTATAAATCGTATCCTTCGTACTTCCAGAAACCGAAATGCCGATTGCACAATCTTCTTTTGTCAATAATGCTGCACTCATCGCTTGGAAATGGCTGTCCTGTTTGGCATCACATTTTATACCGATTCTTCTGAATCAACCACGGATCATCAGTGCTTTATACCCCACTACGTTCAGATAAAACGTAGCTGTCCTCGACGCCCGGCATCGGCACGAACGACTTTATATCCCACTACGTTCAGATAAAACGATTATGAGTTTTGGCACCACATTTGAAAATAAACACTTTATATCCCACTACGTTCAGATAAAACGGATCAACTGTCGGCATGTTCTTTATCCATTTATTGACTTTATATCCCACTACGTTCAGATAAAACGATGATAGTGTGATTTTATTTGTTATTGCAGGCCACTTTATATCCCACTACGTTCAGATAAAACGAAAAAGTGTCAATTTTATCTTCAAACGTTCCATCTTTATATCCCACTACGTTCAGATAAAACGAATTTGCTTTGTTTGGAATTTTCGTTTTTGATTTCTTTATATCCCACTACGTTCAGATAAAACTATTTCGCCGAACATATCTAGCAAAACCATTTCATCCTTTATATCCCACTACGTTCAGATAAAACATTGCGACTGTATCCGCATGCGATTTCGCATTTGTTTTTTATATCCCACTACGTTCAGATAAAACGTTTACATCACCGAAACCGGCGTTGCCGAATACCACTTTTATATCCCACTACGTTCAGATAAAACTGAGGAATTCGTTCAAGGTGATGGATTCGAAACGGTTTTATATCCCACTACGTTCAGATAAAACTCGACATACCGACTATTCATAGCAGAAGGTGTCTGCTTTTATATCCCACTACGTTCAGATAAAACGAAGATAAAAGGAATTGTGCTTCTATATGCGGATTCTTTATATCCCACTACGTTCAGATAAAACCGTTTTTCACGGTGTGCCTTTTCGATCATAAGCGCTCTTTATATCCCACTACGTTCAGATAAAACGGGCGAAATCCCTCGCGTGTGGTATTTTGAAAACGTCTTTATATCCCACTACGTTCAGATAAAACAGGTTTCGGTTTGTTGTATTCGGAATATTCCCAAAAACTTTATATCCCACTACGTTCAGATAAAACGAGCGTTTGGGTTCACATCTTTCGAAAAGTTGTATTGCTTTATATCCCACTACGTTCAGATAAAACAGTATTCCTTTATCGCGTAAAGGCATCATTACGAACTTTATATCCCACTACGTTCAGATAAAACGCCATTTGGCGAAACAATCACGATCAAAACCGATGACTTTATATCCCACTACGTTCAGATAAAACGAATGGTTCTATCGCTTCAAGGAAAGTGTGGAAGAACTTTATATCCCACTACGTTCAGATAAAACTTCCCCTTTTTTCACGGCTCCTGGTGCGTTGAAATCCTTTATATCCCACTACGTTCAGATAAAACTGAATAGCTGCATCCATATCAACATCATCATTGACTCTTTATATCCCACTACGTTCAGATAAAACCCATTTATCATCTGTTTTAGCTTCCCCTTTTACAAACTTTATATCCCACTACGTTCAGATAAAACGCTCTGTTACCCTTGCCTGCACCCACATGTTGAGCCTTTATATCCCACTACGTTCAGATAAAACTTACACCGGTATTAGCGCCGGTGTTCCTTTTGTAAAAGCTTTATATCCCACTACGTTCAGATAAAACTGACAGTGGCGTTAAGATTCTCACGTCGCTTATCAAATTTATATCCCACTACGTTCAGATAAAACCAAAGCAAAGCACAGTTCGGGTTGGATTAACGTAAATTTATATCCCACTACGTTCAGATAAAACGTTGAATTTGATGAAGAAATAGATTGCGGGAAAATCTATTTATATCCCACTACGTTCAGATAAAACGTAGATAAAACAAGAATTATCGGCAGTGCAAAATTATTTATATCCCACTACGTTCAGATAAAACACGATTGTTTCCACATTTTGCGCGAATCGTTGTCGATTTATATCCCACTACGTTCAGATAAAACGTAGATAAAACAAGAATTATCGGCAGTGCAAAATTATTTATATCCACTACGTTCAGATAAAACACGATTGTTTCCACATTTTGCGCGAATCGTTGTCGATTTATATCCCACTACGTTCAGATAAAACATCATCTTCATGAGCCAATTCGTTGAATTGCTTGATCATTTATATCCCACTACGTTCAGATAAAACAACAATCGAATCTCTGATTCTTCTAATATGAGAAAATTTATATCCCACTACGTTCAGATAAAACCATTGCGCTTTTGCCCGGCAGAACTTGCAATGTTCGCCATTTATATCCCACTACGTTCAGATAAAACTTGGTTATCTAATGACTATTATAGTACCAATTCAAATTTATATCCCACTACGTTCAGATAAAACAAAATACCTGCATGCATTGATTTACGGTTATACAAATTTATATCCCACTACGTTCAGATAAAACGAAGATAAACATTTCGAATAACACGAACCGCTTTCCCATATTTATATCCCACTACGTTCAGATAAAACCGGAGTTACTCATAAAATCATATACGCAAAAAAGCAATTTATATCCCACTACGTTCAGATAAAACATACGGTCACTTTCCGTTTTATCACTTGCATTGGGATTTATATCCCACTACGTTCAGATAAAACCCTTCGAAAAAGTGCTTAAGAAAGCAGTTATATCAATATTTTGGGAACTTTTCAAATCGGAAATTTGCAGTACACCGTCGGTCTTTTTTTCTTCCCTTGCAAAAAAGACAGCGCAAACACTGCAAATTCAACGGTTGATATGCTTTTCCCAAAAACATCGATGCACTGCATTTTCAAATAAACATATCACTAAATGATTTGTCAATACCGTATGAATATTTTTTTAAATTCTTTGGGTTTTCAATCTCATAAACGTTTATCGAGTCAGCACTATCTACAATTAAATTTTCCAATTCAAACAAACATTTTTTGAGCAGGCTTCTTGTAATATCACCTTCGAATACAGAATTTTGCGTCCATATTAAATATTCTTTCAGTTTTTTGTGCACCTTTGCAACTCTATCTTCAGCTACATCGTAAGTAATAATAACGTACATATTACCACCACGCTTTTAAAGGGTTGTATTGTTTGTCGCCAATAAAATGCTTGATCAGCTTATAGCATTCCAAACGAATAAAATACTGATAAGAAACATTTCGGTTTAACTGCCGATGTTTGACGGTTGTTTGCAATTTATTCATCCACTCCCTCTATAAATGTTGATATATCAACGGTTGTAGCCGTCTCAGGGGTGTCAAAAAAATATTTTTCGACAAAGTTTCTAACATTATTTCTTAAATATGTGTATATCTTACATTGACG
>NZ_JBVVUU010000013.1:0-78283 GCF_056032925.1 Aeribacillus sp. JST-2 | reverse complement strand
GAAAGGTAAATTCATTGAGCCGGCAAGCCTATGTATTTTTTCTTGCAATTCTCTGCACTTTTTGCTTGCAAAAAACAGGGCTCGGACGGATACAAACAAGAGAACACTGTTGAAAAAGATTTTTGTATTGTATAGAGTCCGAATTCAGTTAACATTAATAAATATTTTTGATTGCTGCATCAAGAACAAGAGATTTATTATAAGTAAATATCAATCGAGTAGGAGGGAGTGATTAACTCCCGTCCTCTCACACCACCGTACGTACGGTTCCGTATACGGCGGTTCAATTAAGATAATTGACGCAAGGATTCATAACGTGCTTCTAGACTTTTCAGCCCTTGGTTTCTCCAATAAGAGATTCCAAGGGGTTTGTCTAATATTGGACTTTTCGAGATACGCCAGTAACCCTTTCGAGTATTTCCCCATTCATAGGCTTTCCATTCTGGTACACCAAGTCGAATGAGATTACGTATCTTTGTCTTAGGTTTCTTCCAACTTTTCCACAAACACATTCGCAACCTTCTGCGAATCCATCCATCCAAATCTTTGAATATAGATTTGGTATCGGCCAATGCGAAATATCCACACCATCCCATCAAGTACTGATTCAATTTCTGAATACGGTATTCCATTGGGTAAGGCATCTTACGTGATGTTATTTCGCGAATTTTATTCTTCATTCGTTTAAGGCTTTCTTTTGCGATGCGAACCTTTGGTTCTTTATGAAAGCTAAAACTAAATCCTAGAAATTTGCGTTTCCATGGACGGTCGACTGCTGATTTCTTTTCGTTCACTTTCAGCCGTAGTTTCCCTTCAATGAATCGCTTAATACTAGCCATAGTACGGATTCCTGCACGTTTGCTTTTCACATAAATGTTACAGTCATCCGCATATCGAACGAATTTGTGACCTCTTCTTTCTAACTCTTTGTCTAGTTCATCTAACACAATGTTTGAAAGTAGAGGACTTAATGGCCCTCCTTGTGGAGTTCCTTCTGTTGTGCTCGATACCACACCATTTATCATGACACCCGATTGTAAATATTTACGAATGAGTTTGAGTAATGGTTTATCTTGGATTCTCTTTGCGAGTGTGCTCATTAGTCTGTCATGGTTTACCTTGTCAAAGAATTTCTCCAAGTCCATATCTACAACCCAACGATATCCTTCTTTCATATATTCCTTTGCTTTCCTAACAGCGTCATGGGCGCTTCGATTTGGTCGAAATCCATAACTGTTTTCGGAAAATGTTGGGTCATATACTCTTGATAGTACTTGAGCTATTGCTTGTTGAATCAAACGGTCTGTTACGGTAGGAATACCTAATAAGCGGACGCCGCCGTCAGGTTTCGGGATTTCGACTCTGCGGACTGGCATTGGCTCATAAGTACCCTTGAGAATCGCCTCTTTAATAGACAACCAGTTTTCGACCATGTGCTTTCGTAGGCTTTGTACAGGCATCATATCTACTCCATGGCTTCCTTTATTCTGTTCCACACGTTTTAATGCTTGAAGCATATTCTCCCGTGACAGGATTTGATTCAAAAGCATGGTTATTCTCCTTCCGTGAATAGCTTGTCTTTTTTTTTTTATGCCAGTGGTCACTCCACCCTCCAAGAGGACCCACACGGGATTCACCGCTTCCTTCCTCAAGTGAGGTACTACGTTTTCTGTGTTCATCATGACACACTGAATGCCAAGGGCTATTCTCTCTTAATTGTTCGGTCCTTCTCAGTTGTTCTAGACCAACTAATACTATGACCTCTGCTGACTTCTGATGGTTCGGCTATTTATCACTAAATAGGTTATGAAGAGTACTTCACGTATCCATCAGACCTCCCTGGGTAAGAATGTAATCTTTCCTTCCATATATCTGCTTCATTTACTTTGTATCATCTTCGGCAGAAAGGACTTTGTTTTGTTATGCAAACTCATCCAATGATACCTAGCCTTATATGAAGTTCGTGTTCCTCAGACCGGAAGTTTGCCGCTCGCTTCCTTCAGATTCCGCGTCACCACGGACACCCTTGCGTTAAGCTAACTGTTACTTCTGCCTTCACAGTTCGGGACTTGCACCCTATAGATTACACCCATGCCAGGCGCACATAAAAACTGACCTATTCACATGGTTGAATAGGTCAGTTAGTAAATTTTTTGCGTTTCTTTCCAAGGAATTTGACTAAGTCACGCAACGCTTCGCGACGGCTTCCAATGGGTACGATGTCTAAAGAAGAATTGTTAGAATATGCAGCGTTTGCAGAAGTTCATTCCTACCATCCTATTGTCCAATCTATTCGAAGCGCATATGGGAAAGTGATTAAAGAAGAGGCTATCCAAGGTTATAATGAGATCTCTGGACACGGGATTCAGGTAACAGTCAATGGAAAAGAAATCTTAGTTGGAAATGCGAAGTTCATGATAAAAGATCAAATCTCGTTCAAAGAGCCAAATGAAATTGGAACCATTGTTCATCTTGCAGTCGATAAACAATATGCGGGATACATTATCGTCTAAGATAATTCGTTTAACAAAAAACTGACGAAAAATTATGAGGAACTTAGAAGAGGAAGTGCCTAATAATTGTTTTTATAGGAACTTGAAGGGAAGAACCCCTAACATTACGAACAAATAATTTAGTTTACATAATATATATTATAGGAAGTTAAGTAGATGGAATATCTCAAAAAGAAGATTACTTGTAGTAATGAGACAGAAAATGAAAAATGGAGGGCATCGAGTAAAAAAATATAAATTCATTTCGTTCCAATTGATTGCTTTCCGAAGAAAAAAATTTTTTGGGGTAACTGTTTAAGTCTTACCAGTTCATGAAAGGTTTTGAAACCAATTGGTTCTGACTCTCTAATTTCTCTGGTTTAGCGTCGAAATATTTTTATTTAAAGAATGTTCGAAACGATAAGGTTTTTTAAATCTTCTACTGACCGGGGAGCGTTTAATAATAACGGAACCATCAGTTCGATAATTTGCATTTTCTTTTTTCATATTCTCCCTCCTAAAAAATCAAGAAAGTAACTTTATAATATTTTAGTTTACATAATATGTTTATGTATAACTTTTTGTTCAAGCTTATCTGTTCCGCTTGCAAACAAATCGGGCAAGCAGGCGGCTAAATATTTGGCGTCCCCCGCCCCTTTTGCTCCCTATTTCTCATTTTTCTCATTTGGTAAAAACTGAACTCGATCGTTGAAAAACGTTTTATAGCCGAATTGCAGCGCTAAAAATGAAGAGATGCCGACACTGCCGGCAATGCCGATTAAAATGGCGATTTGGTATTCAATTGCAACTAAAGGGCTTGCCCCCGCTAAAATTTGCCCCGTCATCATTCCCGGCAAGAAGACAATTCCCATTCCGATCATGTTGTTAATCGTTGGCAAAATGGCGGAGTCAAAGGAAGAGTTGACGATATCTTTCGTCGCTTTTTCCGGCTTTGCTCCCAACATTAATGCTCCTTCAATGATATGTTTTTGCTTTGAAAAATTTTCGACCATTTGTTTCATTCCCAACGTGATGCCAGTCATGGAATTTCCGATAAACATGCCGGCAATTGGAATGAAATAACGTGGTTCATACCAAGGCTTAAAGTGAATAACAACTAAATTAAAGTAAAACAAGCATGCAATAGAACCAGCAATCATGGAAAAAGCAATGACGAATTTTAATTTTTTTGTTAATGGTGTGTCTAATTGCTTGTAAATATTATAAACTGCAAACGATTCCATCAAGAAAATGATCAGGAAAACAATCCAAGGCGACGGATGATCAAAAATAAACATTAATATGTATCCGACTAGCATTAGCTGCACAGACATGCGGATGGTTGCAATGATAATTCTTTTTTCCCTGTTGATTCCCCTTCTTTTTGTCAGCCATAATAAAATAACAATAAACAAGTAAGCGGAAATCAGTCTCCAAAATTCAATATTAATGACGCCGTTTTCCATGTGCCATCACCCTTATTTTTGAATTTGAATAATTTTGTCAGCATATGTTTCCGCCATTTCCACTGAATGCGTGACCATTACGACCGTTTTTCCTTTCTTACTTGCTTCTGTGAGGAAGGAGTTCATTACCTCGTCCTCTGTCCCTTTGTCTAATGCTGATGTCGGCTCGTCCAGCAAAAACACATCCGGTTCCATTAAAAATACCCTAGCAAGAGAAAGTCTTTGTTTTTCGCCGCCTGATAAGGAATCGGCATCTTCCTCTAGTTTTTTCTCCAAATTCACCAATTTTAATGCCTGAATGAGATAATGATCGTCACATCGTTTTTTCTCTGCAAAAATTCTTCCAATATTTAAATTTTCACGAATATTCCCGGCAAATACTATCGGCTGCTGAGAAAGCATGACAACTTCCCGCCTTAGTCTGATGGGATCCCATTCAAAGACAGAGCGCCCTTTATAATAAATTTCCCCTTCATCTGGAGAAAGCAAATGATTCAACATTTTTAATAATGTCGTTTTTCCGGAACCGCTTTGACCAATAATGCATGTTACTTGATTTTTTTTGATCTCGAGCTCTTCTATTGAAAGAATCTGTTTATATTTTAATCGCTTGATTTGAAACATTACGGATTCTTCCTTCCTTTTATACTATACGTATATGATTGCCATATAGGCTAAAGACTTTTCATGACTTCTGCTTTTGTTCTCTAAAAACCATTTAAAAATCGATCCGTTTATTAAAAATGGCCACAAAAACTAACATAAAAAAAGAAATCATCACCATGGTGATCACCCAAAGCCAAGCCATTTTCATATTTCCTGAATCCATTGCGACATAAATCGCTGTTGGCACGGTTTGTGTTTTACCCGGAATATTCCCGGCAAACATTAAAGTCGCTCCGAATTCTCCCAATGCTCTCGCAAAACTTAACACGAAACCTGATACGATCGATTTCATTGCTAACGGCAAGGAAACATAGACAAACACGTTCCATTCATTAGCCCCTTCCACTCTAGAAGCGTCCTCAATTTCCTTGTCAATCGCTTCAAAACCATTTTTCGCAGATTGGTACATCAATGGAAAAGCAACAACTGAAGATGCGATGACAGCTGCCCACCAACTAAATATAATCGGCTGGCCAAAAAGCCATTCCAGCGTCTTGCCAAGCCAACCATTTCTGCCGAACACGATGATCAGTAAAAATCCAACAACAGAAGGAGGCAATACGACCGGCAATAACAAGGCAGTTTCGATGAAAGACTTTCCTCTAAATCGCTTTCGTGCCATCAATTTGCCTAAGCAAACACCAGTAATCAACACAATCAACACGGAGACAAAAGCAGTTTTTAACGATAAAATGACCGGCGGCCAAAAATCGACCACATTAGTTCACCTGCTGAAATCCAAATTTTTTAAGAATCGACATTGCTTTTTCCCCTTGCAAAAATTGATAAAATGTCTCCGTTTCATCTGCGTGCTTTGTCCGTTTCATCATCGCCATCGGATAGACAATTCGGGAATGTGTATTTGGGTCAATGGCAGCCGAAATTTTCACTTTTTTGGACTTCTTGGCATCTGTTCGATACACAATGCCAGCATCAACATTTTTCGTTTCTACATATGCCAGCACTTGGCGGACATCTTTTGCATAAATCATTTTAGGTTCAATCTTGTCCCAAATATGTACACTTTGCAGCGCTTCTTTTGCATATGTTCCGGCTGGAACCGCCCCGGGCGTACCAATAGCAATCCGCTTAATGTGCACTGCTGCTAAATCTTCCAGATGATCGGCAACTTGATTTGCGTCATTAGGCACAACCAAAACTAGCTCATTGCCGGCAAGATTTGTTTCTTTCTTAATGAATCCTTTGTCTCTCAGCGGTTTAAGTTGTTCTTTCCCCGCCGATATGAACAGATCCGTTGGCGCTCCTTGCAAAATTTGCCTTTGCAAAGTACCTGAACCGCCAAAATTCAATGACAAATGGATATTCCGATGCTCACGTTCAAAGGATTTTTTTATTTTCTGCATACAATCTTTTAAACTTGCCGCAGAAGAAATCGTCAACTCTACCTTTTCCTGCTTTGGAGGATTGCAGCCTGCCAAAATGAGGATCATCAATATAAAAATAACAAACATTTTCTTCCTTTTCACATTTCTTACCCTCCTAAAGAATCATAGTTTTTGCGTATGATACTTCATTATAAGTTAAGATTGCCCCTTAAGAGAACATTTTTGGCAAAATAAGAGAACAGCTGCCTGCAGAAATGGCAGCTGGATATGATGTCTATTTTGTTAGATGTTGTTTTGAAGATCGTTTTCGATATATAACATAACTGCGGAGCAAATATTGAAAAGGAATGCTAAACACGTGAACTAATCGGGTGAAAGGCCAAACAATGAAAATGAAAAGAGCACAAACAATATGGATTTTAAACCAAATTGGTACATCAGCCATATAAGAAGGATCAGCTTGCAACAAGAAGATGCTTCTAAACCATGGTCCAATCGTCAATCTGTAATCAAAGCCGTTTGAATCAATGTTTAATATTGTCGAAGATAAACCGCTCATTATAACAACTGTCAATAAAAAGAGCACAAGCATATCCGTTTTGCTACTTGTCACCCGAATTCGCTTCACAAATAACCGTCGTTTCCATAAAATGAATAATCCGATGCACGATATGATTCCGGCCGGGATGCCAAATAGTATGGCCATTTTATGATAAATCGCTTCAGAAATGCCGATTGATTCATAAAATGATGCCGGAATCAAGATCCCCATAACGTGTCCTGCCATTACAATCAAAATTCCCCAGTGGAATAACAAACTGCCGATACGTAATTCTTTTTTTTCCAAAAATTCGCTTGATTTAGCCGTCCAACCCAGTTGGTCGTATTGGTAGCGAACAAAATGGCCGCCGATAAAGACCGTAAAAACAATATAAGGGAATATGCCCCAAAGAAATTGCTCCAGCATTTTTTCACCCCTTTCTCCCGATGCCGATTTCTCGAAGGACAAGCAATAATGCGTGCAAAATTTCTTGATAAATACTTTCAGCCTCTATTAATCTTTGCTGAATATCGCGAATGTTTTGTAAATATTTCCCAAAAATCGAAGCAACTTGGTGTTCCTCGGCCAGTGATGCAAATTCGAGCATTAGCGGCAGATAATCGGGAAGTTCTCTTTCAGTAGGTTCAAAGCCTGCTTTTTGGTAAGCCTGTTTTAATGCTATTAACTCGAAGCCGCGCTCCCTCTGTTCTCCCAAATTGTGATAAGTGACATATAAATTTGTTTTTTTTCCAAAATCGAATGTGTCAACATAAGATTGAATTCTTTCATTTTCATCCATTTTCCGAATAGCATCGATAAAATGCTCCATTTTTTCGCAGATTTGTTCCGGCATGTATTTTTTTGCTTCAAGACAATCATGCAGCCCTTTATACCACATGTCATCAGGATAGGTTAATAAATACGAAAGCACCTGAAAAACCGTTTTAAATGGTTCTTGCACAGCCAATCAACTCCGTTTCATGAAAGTGTGCCGCATGCGCCGGGGCCTCCAGCAAAAGAAAGGCCGCATGCGCCTTGCTCGTTATATAAGTCGGCCACTTGTTCACGATGGGAATGTGGAATAACAAATCGATCATTGTACTTGGCTATAGCCAGCAGCCGATACATTTCCTCCACCGCTTCTCCAGTCAAATGGAGCGATTTGATCATTTCTTCGTTTGGCACTTTATTCGTTTGCAATGCCCTCATATATATCCGCATTGCAGCCATTTTTTTCAAAACGGTGCGAATTTGTTCTTGATCTCCTGCCGTCAATAAATTGGCTAAATACTCGATCGGAATTCTCATTTGGTCGATTGCCGGGAAAATGTCCATATCATGTGCTTTGCTTCCTTTTCCTTCAATCATATTCGTAATCGGACTTAGCGGCGGAATGTACCAAACCATAGGAAGCGTGCGATATTCAGGATGAAGTGGAAGAGCAATTTTCCATTCAACCGTCATTTTGTAAATAGGCGATTTTTGAGCAGCTTCGATCCATTCTTCCGGTATTCCTTCCTCTTTTGCTTTTTGAATGACTTCAGGTTCATTCGGATCTAAGAAAATGGACAATTGCGATTCATACAATGATTTCTCGTCTGTTACGCTTGCCGCTTCTTTTACTTTGTCGGCATCATACAGAATGACGCCAATGTAGCGAATGCGGCCAACGCATGTTTCCGAACAAATAGTCGGCAAACCTGCTTCAATTCGAGGAAAACAAAGGGTACATTTTTCCGCTTTATTCGTCTTCCAGTTAAAATAAACTTTTTTATAGGGGCAGCTGGATACACAAAATCTCCATGAGCGGCATGCATTTTGATCAACCAAAACAATTCCGTCTTCCTCCCGCTTATACATAGCACCGGAAGGACATGCCGAAACACAGGACGGATTGATGCAATGTTCACAAATGCGCGGCAAATACATCATAAAGACATCTTCAAATTCGGACTTAATGGAGTTTTCCATTTTTAAGACATTCGGATCTTCCAGTGCTGTCACGTTGCCGCCGGCCAAATCATCTTCCCAGTTTGGCCCCCATTTCACTTCCATATATTCCCCCGTCAGAACTGATTTTGGCCGGGCGACAGGCTGATGTTTTTTTTCAGGACTGTTCGTTAATGTTTCGTAATCATAATTCCATGGTTCATAATAGTCATCAATCGTCGGCAAATCCGGGTTATAAAAAATGTTGAGCATCCGCTTTGTTTTGGAACCGGATTTCAATCGCAGATTCCTATTTTCATCCAATTCCCATCCACCATTATATTTTTCTTGATCTTCCCATTTTTTCGGGTAACCGATGCCCGGTTTTGTTTCGACATTGTTAAAGTACATATATTCTGCACCTAGGCGGTTTGTCCAAGTATTTTTGCATGTAACGCTGCACGTATGGCAGCCGATGCATTTATCTAAATTCATGACCATTCCAATTTGCGCCTTAACTTTCAAGCCAATCTACCTCCTTCAATTTGCGGATGATGACGTTTAAATCGCGCTGGTTTCCCGTTGGACCATAATAGTTAAAACCGTAGCTCAGCTGAGCATAACCACCAATCATGTGCGTCGGTTTCACATGAATCCTTGTTGGACTATTATGTGTTCCTCCCCTGTTATTTGTTAATTTCGTACTAGGAACATTAATATGGCGATCTTGGGCATGGTGCATAAATGCCATTCCTCTTGGAATTCGGTGGGAAACAACAGCACGTGCGACCACAACGCCATTGCGGTTAAAACATTCGATCCAATCGTTGTCTTGTATATCCGCTTCAGCTGCGTCATCCTTATTTAACCAAATGGTTGGACCGCCGCGGAATAAAGTAAGCATCGGTTGAGAATCAAAAAACATGCTGTGGATCGACCATTTGTTGTGTGGAGTTAGATAGTTCAATGTAATTTCTTTTCCTTCCGCTTCAGGTCGTTTTTCTTGAAACGGTTTATGCTGCAATGTTGGTTTATAAGTTGCCATCGCTTCGCCAAACTCCAACATGATTTCATGATCTATATAAAACGACTGGCGCCCGGTTAATGTCCGAAACGGGATAAGCCGTTCAATATTTGTTGTAAACGGCGAATAACGTCTTCCGCCTTTTTCGCAGCCGCTAAATGCAGGAGAAGTGATCACAGTTCTCGGTTGGGTCGTAATTTGTGCAAACGTAAAACATTCTTCTTCCCTTTCAGCAGCTAAATCTTTTAAAGGCATGTTTGTTTTTTTCTCAAGAGATTCCCAAGCCTTGACTGCAATGCGCCCGTTTGTCGTGGATGAGAGCGTCAAAATGGCTTCAGCCGCCTTTCTAGCATCACTGATATCAGGCATGCCTGCGCCAATCCCTTCTTTCATTGTTCCTAACGTTTTTTTCAATTTTTCATACTCCTCTTCAACAGACCAGTTAATCCCTTTAACACCATAAGGTGAGGCTGTTACATTCGATCCTAGGGAAATCATTTTTTCAAAAATTTTTGTGTAATCTCTTTCCACAACATGAAATTGCGGCATTGTTTTCCCCGGGATAGCTTCCGCTTCGCCCTTGCTCCAGTCTTTCACTTTTCCAAACGGCTGTGCCATTTCTTGCGGTGTATCGTGTTGCAGCGGTGTTGCCACAATTTCTTTAACCGGCTTCATGTCCAATTCTTTTGCCAGATCTGAAACGGCTTTTGCTAATGATTTGAAAATTTCCCAATCGGTGCGTGCTTCCCACGGTGAAGCAATGGCCGGATTGAACGGGTGTACAAATGGGTGCATATCAGTACTGCTTAAATCATGTTTTTCATACCAAGTAGCGGCTGGAAGGACAATATCAGAATATAACGCCGTTCCAGCCATGCGAAAATCCAAATTGACCAATAAGTCCAATTTCCCTTCCGGAGCTTTTTCAGGCCAGTTAATTTCCGAAGGCCGCACCGAATCGCCGTCATCATTTAACAATCCGTTTGCAGCACCGAGCAAATGTTTCAAGAAATATTCATGCCCCTTGCCTGAGCTGGAAATTAAATTTGCCCGCCAAACAATTAAATTGCGGGGAAAATTTTTTTCATGATCCGGATCTTCAATAGCAAATTTTAGTCTTCTTTCTTTAAGCTCGTTGGCAACAAACTTTCTGATATCTTCCAATGTTTTCGCTCCTGATGAAATAGCCTCGTTGTACAGCTGAATTCCGCTTTTTTCAAAAGTCGGATAAGAGGGCAGCCAGCCGAGTCTCACGGCCAGCACATTGTAGTCAGCGTGATGGTGGTATCTCGCTTTATCCTGCAACGGAGAAACAAGACCATCCACCGATGACTCTTCATAACGCCATTGATCGGTAGCGAAATAAAAGAAAGACGTTCCGTTTTGCAATTTTGGAGGCATTTGCCAGTCACGGGCCATCGCAATCGTTTGAAAACCCTCTACAGGTCTCAGCTTTTCCTGCCCGACATAATGGGCCCAGCCTCCACCGTTTACGCCTTGAGCTCCAACAAATAACACAAGATTTAAAACGGCTCTGTATAAAATATCTGAATGAAACCAATGATTGATCCCAGCGCCGACAATGATCATCGAACGGCCGTTGGTTTCAATTGCATTTTCCGCAAACTCGCGGGCGATTTGAACTGCTTTTTCCCTGTTTACTCCTGTAATGGTTTCTTGCCAAGCCGGAGAAAAGGCTGCATTCTCATCATACGTTTTGGCGACATCGCCGCCTATGCCGCGGTCAACGCCATAATTGGCCAACACTAAATCATAAACGGTCGTGATAAACAGTTCTCCATTTTTTGTATTAAGTTTTTTTACCGGAACTTTTCGATGCAAAATATGATTTCCTTCAACAGAAAAATAAGGTATTTGAATTGTTGCCAATTCATCTTCAGTTCCAAGGAAAGACAAGAGCGGTTCGATTGCTTCGCCTGTTTGTTCGTCCTCGAGTTTCAAGTTCCATGTTCCGTTATTTTCCCAGCGGGAACCGATTGTTCCATTTGGAATGGCATACATTTCGGTTTTTTCATTCCAAACGAGCGGTTTCCATTCACCATTCTTTGTCTCCAGTCCAACATCCGCTGCATTTAAAAAGCGGTCTTGAACAAATTGTCCGTTTTTCTGTTTTGTCAGCGTCACTAAAAAAGGGAAATCTGTATATTGTTTTGCGTAATGGATAAAGTAATCGACTTTACGATCGACATAATATTCTTTTAAAATAACATGCCCCATCGCCATGGCTAATGCACCATCCGTTCCAGGTTTTACACTAAGCCATTCATCAGCAAATTTGGTTGATTCCGCATAATCGGGACTGACCGAAACAACTTTTGTCCCTTTATAGCGAACCTCAGCCAAAAAATGGGCATCAGGTGTTCTTGTCAACGGGACATTTGAACCCCATGTTAAAATATATCCGGAATTATACCAGTCGCTGCTTTCCGGAACGTCTGTTTGATCGCCCCATATTTGCGGCGATGCCGGAGGCAAATCGGCATACCAGTCATAAAAACTTAGCATTGGACCCCCGATGAGAGACATGAAACGTGAACCGCCGGCATAGCTCAACATCGACATTGCTGGGATCGGCGAAAAACCGATGTTGCGGTCTGGACCGTATTTAATGACAGTATAAAGCAAAGAGGCGGCAACAAGTTGGAGCACTTCATCCCATTTTGCACGCACAAACCCTCCTTTACCGCGTGCTTGTTTATATTGATTTGCTTTTTCCGGATTTTCTACAATGCTTTTCCATGCTTCTATCGGTGTTTCATGCTTTCTAAGAGCTTCGCGCCACATACTCCATAAAACGCCGCGAACATACGGATATTTGACACGCAACGGACTGTAAATATACCAAGAAAAGCTTGCCCCGCGCGGACAGCCTCTAGGTTCAAAATCAGGCATATCCGGTCCTGTACTTGGATAATCCAGCTGCTGGCCCTCCCATGTAACAATCCCGTCCTTCACATAAATGTTCCAACTGCATGAACCTGTACAGTTTACGCCATGGGTTGAACGAACTACTTTATCGTGCTGCCATCTTCTCCGATATACGTTTTCCCAATCACGATCCTCATTTGATAACTGGCTATGACCTTCTGAGTATTTTTCAATAGGTTGGATATATGTTAATTTTTTAAAAAACGATTTCCCATTTGCCAACGCTGTTCACTCCTTTTCTTTTATCCCTTTTATCCTTTCTTTCACTATAAAAAGTACGGAAATAAATAAATGTGATACACATCACAAACATTGCTGTTTTCACAAATATGTCGAAAAAACGTGATAAAATCTTTTTCCCATAAAAGAAAAAGCCGTTCCCTTTTGGTCGACAAGCGGCAGTTTATCACAGTTTCCTTTACGATCCTTCAATGGAAAGAAGCCTGCCCCATTTTCCTGAATTTGCAAAAAAAAGCCGGCATTCTGCCGGTCTTCCTGACGGTTATTCAATATTGCAATAAGATTTTGGACAATCTTCACAATTGATTTGCTTTTTTAAATAATCGAGATTATGAATGATGATTTTTCTCCCTTTGAACGAGACAATGCCTTTTGACTTTAAGGCATTTAACTCGCGGTTAACACTTTCGCGTGATGTTGAACTGAAATTAGCTAAATCTTGATGGGTGATTGAAACATCTAATAAAATTCCGCTGCTAATTTTCACACCATAACTATTTGACATCCGTATTAAGGTGGAATAAAGTGCGCCCTTTTTTCCATATAATACAAGGTCTCGAAATTTCGTATGCTGCTTGCGGAAATGTTCCGTCATCATTTTTAAAAACTCAACAGCAAACGCCGAATTTTTCAAAAGTTCTTTTTCAATCGTTTTATTGTAGATGATTAAGACTTCACTATCTTCCAATGCACGGCAATTAAATAAATATCGGCCGTTATTGGAAAAAATCATTAATTCGCCCATTACTGCGTTCGGTCCACATAAACGCAGACACAATTCTTTTCCGTCTCCGGAAAATTTGCTGATTTGAAATTTACCACGTGAGACAACAAAAAAGTTTTCGCCGACTTGTCCTTCTTGGAACAAAAACGTTCCTTTTTTAACTTTTTCTTTTAAATAAGCCAACTTTTTTAATGATTCTAAATGTTGGTCATTCAATGTGTTCGCCATTTTGATCACCATTTTTTAAATCTTTTCGGAAAAAGTCACCGTTTTTTCCGCCGGTTTTCTCAACCAAATAAGTCTGACCAATGATCATGCCTTTATCAATAGCTTTGCACATATCATAGACAGTCAAGGCGCATACACTGGCAGCTGTTAATGCTTCCATTTCCACTCCTGTACTGCCTTTTGTTTTGGCAAATGCATGGATCACCAATTGATAACGATTTTCATCAACTTGCCATTGAAAGTGAATGTCCACCGCTGTCAATGCGATCGGATGGCACATTGGAATAATATCGGCAGTTCGTTTTGCCGCCATGATACCGGCAACTTGAGCCACTGAGAGTACGTCTCCTTTTTTGATTTGCCCTTGCCGAATTTTTTCATACACTTCTTTTGCAACAAGAACACTGGAAACGGCATGGGCGGTTCTGACCGTTGTGTCTTTTTCTGAAATATCGACCATTCTTGCGCGTCCTTGTTCGTTCAGATGTGAAAATGAGTTCATTCTTTTACCCTCCACTTATTGGAGGAATCAAGGCGACGACGTCTCCATCGCCTATCACATCCTCCTCTGCAGCAAATTCTTCATTAACGGCAACCATGATCGATGAGGATGCCGATATTGAATAGTCGTTTTTTAAAATGTCCCGAAGTTGTTTAACAGTTATATTTTGGTACGGGAGCAAAAGTTCGTCTTTTTGCAATTGCTCTTTTAAATGGGCAAACAGCAACAGGCGGATCATTCCATCAACTCCTCAGGAAAGCCATTTTGATATGAAACAGTTCCTTTTTGATTGCCTACCCACATTTCGCCATCTTCCCAGTGTTCTTTTTTCCATATCGGAACGATTTCCTTGATTCGTTCGATTGCAAGCCGGCATGCTTTGAAAGCATCATCGCGATGCGGCGTTGAAACAGCAATGGCTACGGCAACATCCGTAATTTCCAATTTTCCAATGCGGTGAACAATCGCCGTTTTTGCTTCCGGAAAACGCTCTTTTATTTCAGAGCCGATTTGTTCCAATTTTTTTTGCGCCATTGATTCGTAAGCTTCATATTGCAAAAACAATGTTTTCTTGCCGTTGGTAAACTCTCTGACAGTGCCGACAAACGTCACAATAGCACCTGAAGAACGGTCGACAACATGGTCGATCACACTGGACACATTAATCGGTTCACGGACAATATGAAACATTTTTTGCAAGACGCCTCCTTTCACATTTTATCGGTTTAAATGCAGATAATTTTTTAACCAGTTTATTAGCAGGTCATCATCCTGACCGAGGATGAACGATCGTTTCTTTTTCATCGGTTTTCTGCTTGCGATTGCTTGAATGTTTGGAAGTTCAAGCAAATCCAAGTCATTTTCATCACGAAGACAAACGATTTTAGGATAGGATAATTTTTTATACCCTTCAATAAACAAAACCTCGATTTCAAAAAAATGTTGATAAAGCTCAATGAATTTCATTATAGATTTGCTTTCATCAATCCTTGCATGCAACAAGAGCGCCCCTTCCCCTGCAACAGCGGAAACTTTTGCACCTGCTTGAAAATGGCGAACGGAATCTTTTTGATATACGTCGGGAGTGCCTCCGTGGCCGTGATGCTTCAGCACACCGACTTTAATACCGAGGAAAGCAAACTCTTTGACGCATTTTTCGATAATGGTAGTTTTGCCGCTGTTTTGATAGCCGACAACTTGCATAATTAACATTGCCAAATAGGGGCTCCTTCTTCATCTTCTGTTAACAGCACATCCACTTCGGTTCCCGCTCGATAGCCTCTTGTCCCCCCTGGCAAGACGGTCAAACTATTGGAATCAATCAAAGAAGAGACAATATTTGATTTATCTTTGCCAATTGGTTCGACGGTCAATTTCCCATTTTGATAAGATAGTTTCGTGCGAACAAACCTTGTAAACGGATTCGGTTTTAAAAAATCCGCTGCCAGTTCGGCACGTATTTTTTTCAAATATCGGTGTTTTTGCCCGAGCATTGCTCGGATGTAAGGGCGGACAAACAGTTCAAAACCTACATAACAAGCAGAAGGGTTGCCGGATAAGCCAAATAACAATTTGTTGTCGACTACAGCAGCTGATGTCACACTTCCGGGGCGCATGGCAATTTTATCAAACAACAATTCGGCACGAAGCGATTCGTAGACGGCTGGAATATAATCGTAATCGCCGACTGAAACTCCGCCTGTCGTTACAACGATATCCGCCACATCCATGGCGTTTTTAACAGCTGCCAAAACATTTTCAAACGAATCATTGACAATTCCGCATCCAACCGGTTTAGCGTGTGCTCTTAAAATTTGCGCTTGCAACATGTAAGCATTGCTGTTGCGGATTTTCCCGGGTTCAAGCGGCTGATATACTTCAAGCAATTCGCTGCCCGTGGCGATGATGGCTACTCTCGGTCTTTTCATAACGGGAATATGATAAAAGCCAAATGTCGCCAAAATTGCGGTAATACCTGGATTAATCATCGTCCCTTTTTCAACTAGCAGGCTTCCTTTTTTGACATCTTCGCCAATGCGCGACAAATTTTCACCGGGCGATATATTCCGTTTGATTTCCACATACACTTTGCCATTGCGTTTCACTTCTTTTGTTAATTCTTTCATGACGACAGCATTTGCCCCTTTTGGAATAGCTGCACCAGTCATAATTTTAACGGCTTGATTCGGAAGAATGCCATCATTGTAGACACTTCCTGCCCCGATGGTTCCAATCACTTCCAATTGAACAGGCTGTTGGGATGACGCTGATTGCGTCGATTCAGCAAAAATGGCATAGCCATCATAAGGTGAACGGTCGAACCAAGGTACATCTGTCGTCGCAATGATGTCCTTGCCAAGGATGCGTCCAAAACATTTCTCGATCTGGACGTATTCCCATTCCCCTTCCATGCTTCTATTGATCACTCGTTCAATCGCTTCTTCCACCTTAATCGGTTTTCGCACGTTGTCCATTCCCTTCTTTTACCAGATTATAACATCACTTTACCCATGATGCGTGATAATCGGTGTGCAATTTATCACAAAATAAATGCGGATATAAACATTTCACATAATGTTCATTGTTAGAAAGAGAAATCTATTATTGGCTAAAAGTTTCGTAGTCTTCTTTTGTATTAATATTTAGAAACAATTTTTCTTCATCAAACTTTACATATTTTACCTTTATTTGGCCAAGCAGTTCCTTTACCGATAATTTTTTTTGCTCTAATAAGCTTTTGATTACCTTCTTTGTTTTTTGATGATATGCGGCCGCAAGCGGTTCTGTTTTGCCGTTTACGATAGGAACAACCGCCTCATACGGAGTGTTAAGATAGCCTGCCAGCTTTTGAAACACGGCTGCTTTTATAAAAGGGGTATCACACGGTGCGACCAAATACCATTCAGAATTGTATTGGGACATCACGGTGTAAATTCCTGCAAGCGGTCCGTGCCCTTTATATATTTTCAAATCATATGTATAAGGAATGTTTTGGAGTTCAGGCAATCCTGTTTTGATCTCCGGACGGATCACTGCAACAATCTCATCAGCAACTTCTTTCAAGGCATCGACGCTAATCATAAGAAAAGGTTTGCCGTTTCTTTTGGCCAGTGCCTTCGGTTCGCCAAAACGCTTGGATTGCCCTCCAGCCAAGACGATTCCAATGATGTTTTTCATTGCCTGTGCATCTCCCAAACAATATGGCGCAGTTCGGGCAGAATTAATTTTTCCATGGCAAGACGGACTGCATTCGTCGACCCCGGCATGCAAAAAATGACTTTATCTCCTATGGCACCAGCCAATGCTCTACTTAACATGGCGGCACTTCCGATTTCCTCGTAGCTTAAATAGCGGAACAATTCGCCAAACCCCACCATTTCTTTTTCAATTAAGCTTTTTACTGTCTCCACTGTTACGTCCCGTTTCGTAAACCCTGTTCCACCGTTTAATAAAATGATATCAATATCATGATTGCTTTCCAAAATGGCAGACCGTATCTCTTCTTTGCTATCTTCAACAATTACGTATTCTTTCACTTCCATCTGTTCTTTCTGCAGCATTTCAACAATTAGCGCACCGCTTCTGTCGGTTTCCTTTGTTCGTGTATCGGAAACTGTAATGACTTTGCAGCGAACTGAAACGTTTGCTTGCCTTTTATGATCGTTGGCACCCATTTTCCATCACCCGCCAATATAAGACATTTCAATTCGTTTTTTTGCAGAAACAGCTTTTCCTCTTTCTTCAGAGTAATGATCCCTGCGATTAGACCAAATCCTTTCAATTATGCTTTTGAGTTCTTCATCATTTGCTCCATTTCTCATTACCGACAAAATGTCGACGCCATTTGAAGCAAAAAGGCAAGTAAATATTTTTCCATCCGCAGATAAGCGGATGCGTGTGCAGTCAGAGCAAAATGCCTGCGAAACAGAAGAAATAAAACCAATTTCAACTTTGGAATCGACGTATCTGTATCGTTTCGCCACTTCGCCTAAATAGTTAGCTTCCAACGGTTCAAGCGGCATTTCTTTGTTAATGAAATCATGAATTTCCTTGCTTGTTACCACTTCGTCCATCTTCCAGCCATTTAAAGTACCGACATCCATATATTCAATAAAACGGAGAATGATCCCTTTTTCTTTAAAAAAGCGGGCCATCGGCAAAATTTCTTGATCATTCCATCCTTTTTTTACAACCATATTCACTTTTACTGTAAGGCCATTGGAAACGGCTTCTTCGATTCCTTCCAAAATGACGGCCGATTTTGCTTTATTCCCGTTTAATTTCGCAAACACTTCGTCATTGAGAGCATCAAGGCTGACATTAATTCGGTTTACACCCGCTTTTTTTAATTTACCGGCATACTTTTTTAGCAAAAATCCGTTTGTTGTCAATGAAATATCTTGAAGACCTTCAATGTTTGCCAACATGCCGGCGAGAACGTCAATCTCTTTCCGTAAAAGCGGTTCACCGCCTGTCAGACGAATTTTTCGCACACCAAGTCCTACAAAAATATTGGCTAAGCGGTAAATTTCCTCAAAGGTCATCAGCTGCTCCCGCTTCAAAAAACAATATTCTTTTCCTTCTATTTCCGGCATACAATATACACAGCGAAAATTGCACCGATCCGTCACCGAAATGCGCAAATCCAATAAAGGGCGGTTCAATTGATCTCGCAACATCTTCCTCTCCTTATACATGCTTTCTTCATATGTTACAGACAAGCTAAACAAAAGAATGTGATCTCTGTCACATCAATTCGAATGATCATAAAAGATTAAATTAATTGTAAAAAAAATTTTCTGAAAATGAAACCTATTTGGAATTCATTTTGCCAATTTTCCATTTTTTATGGCTAACATGATGGGGCTCTATACGATGAATTGGGGAAACAAAATAGATAAACGAATAATACGTTAAGATTTCGGAAACGGAGGCTTTCTTAAAAGAATCAGCAGTTTTCATGATGGACACTGTACCCTTGCTTGGCGAACTGTAAAAAAGGCAGCCCTTCGGCAGCCCTTTTTGTCCAAACTATTCCTTTCTTAAAAGTTCGAGTGTTTCATTAAATTCTTTTTCAATTTCATGATTCGGCTGATAAGTAAAAATGCTGACAACAACTGTGACAAGGACGTTTAATAAAAACCCGGGAACAATTTCATACAGCGTGTCAGAAAGCGCGGAATTCCCCCAAATAAATACCGTTACAGCGCCAACAATCATGCCGCAAAGTGCACCAATCCCAGTTATTTTTCTCCAATATAACGCAAAGATAATAATTGGACCAAAAGCAGCTCCAAAACCAGCCCAAGCAAACGCAACAAGATTGAGAATGGTATCTGATTGTTCCCATGCAAAACAAACGGCAACAACCGATACAGCGAGTACTGCTAGACGGCCCAGCAAAATATATCTTTTGTCGGAACCATCCCGTTTGAAAACAGCCTTATAAATGTCTTCTACCAACGCCGATGAAATAACTATGAGCTGCGACGAAACGGTGCTCATAATAGCCGCAAGCACTGCAGCAAACATGATTCCCGCTATAAACGGGTGAAAAATCATTTGCCCCATGGAAATATAAACCGCTTCAGGATCAGAAAGAACTACTTCGGTGTTTTGGTGAAAATAGGCAACACCAATCAACCCTGATAACACTGCTCCTCCCAATGTTAAAATCATCCAACCGATGCCGATTCTTCTTGCTTGTTTTATTTCTTTGGCCGTTTTAATCGCCATAAATCTTATAATGATATGGGGCTGCCCAAAATACCCAAGCCCCCAAGCCAAGGAAGAAACCACACTGAAAACTGTTGCATTTGCAGTAAAGCTTAACAGATTCGGATCCACATGGCGGATGGATTCCACTGTTTCCTGAATGCCGCCAGTTTTCCATAAACCTATCACGGGTACAAGGATTAAAGCAAAAAACATAATGGTGCCCTGAACAAAATCTGTGTAACTAACAGCAAGGAATCCCCCAAACAAAGTATAAATGAGGATGACGGTGGCAACGACTAAGAGAAAGACATGATAATCATATCCGAATGAGCTTTCAAAAAATACTCCGCCAGCCACCATGCCTGATGAAACATAAAAGGTAAAATAAACGAAAATAATGAGCCCAGAAACAATGCGGAGAAATTTAGCATTTTGTTTAAAGCGGTTGTCAAAAAAACTCGGTATGGTGATCGAATCATTGGATACTTGTGTATAAACCCGCAGACGCGGTGCAATCAGTTTCCAGTTGAGCCAAGCACCGATCGTCAAACCGATGGCAATCCAAGCCTCTACCAGACCGGCGGCGTAAATGGCTCCCGGCAGCCCCATGAGCAGCCATTGCGACATATCCGCTGCCCCGGCGCTTAGCGCCGACACTGCCGGGCCGAGAGAACGCCCGCCAAGCATAAAGTCTGAAAGATTATGAACTTTCTTATATGCATAAAATCCAATTAATACCATTCCGATAAGGTAAAGAAAAATAGCGGTCAGTTGATAAACATAATCAGTCATGGAATCTCCCCTTATAAAAATAATTTTGGAAGCAGTTTTGAAAAATTATTTCCACTCGAAAGTTGTTTCAGATGTAAGAAGGTGCTTTCAACCACATTCAAAAAGGGTTTCTTCGCATAATTTTAGTAATTCCGGTCGATTGCTCCACAGCGCAGAAAATGCTAGGACAGGAGAAAAGAACGTGTTTATTATGGAGAAATTTGTACAGGCTTGATATTCTGCTTGAAACGGTCAGAACCTTTTTTTAAGAATTTCTGAATTCTCGCTTCTTAACGATGATGATCTCCTCTTGCCTGTTCAGGTGAAAACAGTATAAAACAAATTCCTTTTTAAGACAATTTTTTTCGGGTAAGACGGAAAACGTCTTTGATGAGCCAATTGATATTTTGCGGTCGTTCAGCCAAACGGCGCATGTAATAGCCGAACCAGTCACGGCCGAAAGGCATATACGTTGTCATTTGATAGCCTTCGTTTGCCAATTCATATTGCATTTCCTGTCGAAATCCATAGAGCATTTGAAACTCAAATCGATCTTTTGGAATATTGTTTTCTTGAATAAATTTTTTCAATTGACGAATAATCCGATGGTCATGGGTTGCAATGGAAGTGAATGTATTGCCAAGCAGTCTTTTTTTCGCCAATTTCAAAAAATTTTGATCGATTTCTGTTTTGCATTGAAACGCAACTGCCGGACTTTCCTTATAGGCTCCTTTGACAATCCGAATGCGAACATTTTTCAATTTATCAAGAACCTCTTCCGCACATCGAAGATAGCTTTGTATAACCGTTCCCACGTTTTGATAATCTTTCAAAAGCAATTTTAAAATATCTATTGTCGGCTGAAAATGGGCATAATCTTCCATATCAATGTTTATAAAAATACAGTATTTGGTGGCCGCATCCAAGATTTCTCTCATATTTCCAAGGCAAAAATCCCGATCAATATCCAGCCCCAATTGGGTTAATTTTACTGAAACATGGCAATCCAGTTTTTCTTGATGAATTTTTTCCAACATATTAATGATTTGTCTTTTTGCTTTGCCGGCTTCTTCTTTATCGGATACGAATTCCCCCAGATTGTCAACAGTACAGCTGATTCCTTGTTCGTTCATTTTTTTAATTGTAAGTGTGACGCTGTCAATATCTGTCCCGGCAACGAACTTCTCAGCTCCAAGACGGAATCCCCATTTTCTTGCTTTTTTATTTAAAAATTTGTTTGTTGACAGAGCGATGAAAAAATTTCTTATTAAATTCTGCACCCCTTTTCCCCCTTACCTTTTTTACTCGGACCATCCGTTTATCAAGTTAACAATTCCCGCCTCTAGACATCGCTTTTATTGGACCTTTGTTCCTCAATTCTAATGTTTTCATCAATCAAAACATTTCGGAAACGGTTTTTGCTACCATGAACAATTTTAAATAGTCAGGGCCTCCAGCTTTTGAATCGGTACCGGACATTTTGAACCCCCCAAAAGGCTGATAGCCGACAATCGCAGCGGTGCATCCTCTGTTAAAATAAAGATTTCCAACATGAAATTCATATTTCGCCCGTTCCAAATGCTCCCTTGTATTTGAAATCACTGCACCTGTCAGCCCGTATTCAGTGTTGTTGGCAATTTCCAGCATTTCATTAAAATCTCTCACTTTTGCGAAAGCCACGACCGGGCCGAAAATCTCTTCCTGCATAATGCGCGCACTCGCATCCACATCTTTAAAAATTGTCGGGTACACAAAATATCCTTCGGAATCATCCGTTTGCCCGCCGTACACAAGTGTTCCTTCCTTTTTTCCGATTTCAATATAGCTTTTGATTTTATCAAATTGTTTTTGATTAATGACTGCCCCCATGTATACATCTTCTTCAGCTGGATTTCCCACCGTTAATGATTTTGTCAGCTCAACCGTTTTTCTCAACACTTCGTCATATACAGCCTCGTGAACCACCACTCTCGAGCAGGCCGAACATTTTTGGCCTGAAAAACCGAATGCGGAATGGACAATGGCATCGGCAGCCAAATCCAGATTTGCACTTTTATCTACAATGATCGTATCCTTGCCGCCCATCTCGGCAATCACCCGTTTTAAAAAATGCTGACCTTCCTGTACTTTTGCTGCCCGTTCATATATCCGGACACCAGTAGCCCTTGAACCGGTAAAATTAATGAAGTGCGCATCCTTATGGTCAACCAAGTAGTCCCCGATTTCTGCTGGGTCTCCGGGGACGAAATTGAGCACGCCTTCGGGCAGACCGGCTTCCTCTAGAATTTCCACCAGTTTGTATGCAACAACAGGAGTATTTTCCGACGGTTTCAGCAATACCGGGTTTCCGGCAACAAGGGGGGCAACTGTTGTTCCGACCACAATGGCGAAAGCAAAGTTCCATGGCGGAATCACCACCCCTGGCCCCATTGGCTGGTAAAAATAGATGTTATGTTCATTGGGCCGGTTGTTCATCTCTTGGTTCTTTGCAAGTTCGAGCATCTGTCTTCCATAGTATTCCAAAAAGTCAATACCTTCTGCTGTATCCGCATCTGCCTGTCTCCAAGGTTTGCCGGCATCATAGACGAGCCAGGCGGAAATCTCATGTTTTTTGCCGCGGGTGATGGCTGCCGCTTTAAAAAGCACATTTGCACGTGCCTCTGGGGACATTGTTCTCCATTTTTTAAAAGATTCCTTTGCTGCTTCAAAAGCCTGGTCAATGTGTTCTTTTGTCGCTTTTGACACTTTGCCGACAACCTGTACTTTGTTCGCCGGATTAACAGATGTCAGCTTTTCTTCGGTAAAAATTCTCTTGCCATTGATGATTAATGGGTACTCTTTGCCCAGTTCGCAACGAACCTTTTTTAAAGCGGCTTTAAACTCCCTTCGGTCAGCTGGATTGAGAAAATTGGTAAGTGGCTCGTGTTTGTAGGGAAAAACCATTAGTAAAACCTCCTTCATAAATCAACCTTCACTTTAAAATATGCAAAAATCATGCCAATCTTCTAAAATATTGGAAAAGTGGCATACATATTTTAATTTGTAATACTGCCCGTTTTTTTACTTGCAGCACACTTTCCAGTTCCAAGGCAACCTTCTATTTGTAGTAAATGACGCAGTTGAGAATGATCTTTTTTCAATGGCGTTTTGCCCGGGTTAGAAGAATTTTTCGCGCAATGGCCGCTGAACATATCAGCAAAGAAATAATCTCCCCCACCAAATACCTCAGCTGTTTCTACTTTAAAAACAATCTCTCTCTTTTCCATTTCCAACAAACAATATTTACAGCGAAATGGGGTCAAGTCCTAATTATTGTGTAAAATCACACTCCCAGCTCAGCGAACTTAGCTCCCGGCAAATCAATACACAAAATTCTGGACTTAATCCGAAATGGCACCGATCTTTCACTGAAAACTGAAACATTTTTAACAAGCTATTCAAATGATGTTACAACATCTTCCCTTCCCTCAATTGAAAGGCTATATGCCAATCCGGCATCACGAATCCATTATTCATAAACTTTTCAAAAGCGATGATGATGTGATGCAAATCACGTATTGCGGGAGTTGTTTTTACTATGATGAACATTGATAAAAAAGATGGAAAGGAGAAGATGGATGGGAAAAACTGTTGAATTAGATGTTCGCGAAGATTTAAAGAAGAAATTAGAGCCGTTTCAAAAAATAATGGCGGCCATTCAAACTCTTGCACAAAGAGATGTATTTATTTTACACGCTCCGTTTAAACCTGTTCCGCTTTTTCCTATCATGAAGAAAAAAGGGTTTTCTTATCAAGCGGAAAAAATAGAGGATAAACATTGGAAAATTACCTTTGTAAAAACGGAGGAATAAAAAAATGATACTGGATAATCGCGGCTTAGAGCCTCCACAACCGATGATGCGGACTTTAACGGCATTAGCAAAATTAAAAAAAGGAGAAACGTTGAAAATTATTAATGACCGCCGCCCGATGTTTTTATTTGAACAGCTTGACGATCTCGGTTATACCTATCAAACGGAAAAGCGCAGTGAGTCTTATCGGCCACGATCGCTGCCCTTGCCTCTTCAAGTGCTGGTCTATTTTATCTTGCACAAGGAGGAATGGTGCTGTTTTCTGGATTATTTGCCTGTACGATTGGCTCCGTATTGCTGAAATAAAAAAATAAGGGAACGATTTACTGAAATATAAAGGGTGATGTTACAATGGAAATAAAAGCAAAAATTTTGGAAAAACTGCAAAACGTTTTAGATCCTGAATTGGGAATTAATGTCGTTGATTTAGGACTGATCTATAAGATTGAAGTAAAAGACGGAACTGCATTCATTTTAATGACATTGACTACACCCGGCTGTCCGTTGCACGACTCAATTGCAGGCGGTGTGAAACGTGCATTGCGTGATATTGAAGGCATTCAAGACGTAAATGTTCAAATCACCTGGAATCCGCCTTGGTCCCTTGATAGAATGAACGAAAAAGCATTAAGGAAGCTAGAGTTCCTTACTTAAACGTTTATCAAAGACTGTTCCTTTCCTGAAAGGGACAGCAAGAAGTCACAATGATTTTGGTGTTTTTGGCTCCACTTCCAGCGCACAAACAACAGCGTCACATTTAAGATTTTCGTCGTTTCATCCTTTCCCAGCCAAAAAAATCCCCCTCCAGGAAAACCTTTTTACAAATGCTGTCTGCCTGCAGGGGATAAGTTTTGGTTGGATCTTGCACAATTAATATTGGTCGGCTGTTTTTTCAACTGTTTTTCCTAATGCAATGCGATTTAATATATAACACACTATAGCAAATAAGCAAAGAAGCAAAAACCCTAGCGAATAAGAACTTGTCGCATCTTTTACGATTCCCATTAAAATGGGAGGAAAGAAACCGCCGATGCCGCCCCAGGCTCCAACAATCCCTGTTACAGCACCAGTTTCCTTTGCAAATAATTGCGGAACTAATTTAAAAACCGCACCATTTCCTAATCCTGCCATGATGGCAATCAACAAACAGGCGATAGTCATGACAAACATGTTGCTCATTCCGAATGCAAGGATGGCTGCCCCGATTGCAATACCCGCAAAAACAAACGTTAAAATCCTCTCTGCTCCCATCCTATCGCTCATATATCCGCCAATTGGTCTTGCCAAAGTGGCAATTACAGTAAAACCGGCTGCTCTAAGTCCTGCATCGACGGAAGATATATGAAACAAATCAATCAGAAGCGACGGCAAATACAAACCTAAAGCAACAAAAGCGCCGAATGTCACAAAATAGAGAATCGATAATATCCATGTATGCTTATATTTCATTACTGACAAGGAATCAATCATTCTTTGTTCAGTTTTCGGCATTTCCGGCGTGCAAAACCAAACGAACAGAAGCATTATAACGATCGGAAAAATATAGGTTAAAAATGCCCCTTTAAGTCCGAAAACTTCTGCGAGTGTCGGAACAGAAAAACTGGCTACGGCTGTTCCAATATTGCCCATGGCATTGATTCCTAAAGCTGTTCCTTGTTTTTCCGGCGGTGTCAACCGGGAAACAAATGTAACTGAAATCGCGAATGACGTACCGGCCATTCCGATGAAAAAAGCCCAAAACATCGTCATTCCGTAAGAATTGGCAAAACTGACGCCAACTAACGGAACAATTAAAAATAATAAAAGCAAGGAGAACATTTTCCGTCCGCCATACCGGTCAGTCCAAATTCCGAGTGGAATCCGCATGACAGAACCTAGCAAGACGGGTATGGCAACTAAGATGCTTTTTTGGGTTGATGTCAAGTTATATATGTCTTGGAACGTACTTGCTAACGGAGATAAAATTCCCCATACGGCAAATGCAAATGTCATGGCTAAAGTGGTGACTGGCAGTAATGCTTTTTGTTTCATCAAAATCCCCCTCCTAAACAGATGATTGTTCCATCATTTGTATCATAGAAAAATAGGCGGGGAATGTTTGTGAACTTTATCACATAATTATTGATTGCCAAATAATTGTTAAAATTTCAGCTCAACAAAAATGTATTTCCGATTCCTGTCCATTCCATTAAATTGAAAAACTGCTTGCGTTTGCAACGGTTTAAACTTCCCGTTTTTGGCGAAGCCCTTTAGGAATGTATACACAATAAGGCTCACTTTCCAAATAGTCGCCTGTCACAGCATACGCTCTTGAGCGTGAACCTCCGCAAACAAAACGAAATTCGCAAACACCGCATTTTCCTTTATAAAGATTTGGATTGCGCAATTTTTGGAATATCGGAGAATTTCTGTAAATATCAGCCAATGATGTTTGGCTCACATTTCCCGCTTTAATTGGAAGCAATCCGCTCGGGTAAACATCGCCAATATGGGAAATAAACACAAAACCGTTGCCATCGTTTACTCCCTTCGGAGCACGGCCGAGTCCGTCCACTGCACCTGTAGATCCTTTAGACAAAATATCTTCATAATGGATTTCCTTTCCATCTATTTGCTGTTCGCGCTTTTTAGCTTGCAAGACAACACGACGGTAATGTTGTCCGGCAGTCGTTTTAATATCAAATGGTACATGCTTGCTCTTTTCATATAACCAACGAAAAACTTGTTCATGTTGGGCGGGAGAAATCATATCCGATTGTTTTCCTCTTCCAGTCGGTACAAGGAAAAAAACGCTCCAAAGAACGCATTCAAGTTTTTCAACCAAATTCGCCATTTCTTCAAGAACATGAACATTGTAGCGTGATACAACCGTATTAATTTGAACAGGAATCTGCAATTCATGCAAATATTTGATTCCTTTCATCGTTAAATCGAATGAACCTTTTGTCCCGCGAAAATGATCATGAATTTCCGCATTCGGCCCGTCCAAACTAAATGCCCAACGGGAAAGCCCGATATCTTTTGCCCTCTGCATCACTTCTTTAGTTACATTTGGAGTTGCGCTCGGCGTGATTGAAACACGCAATCCCTTATCAATAGCATATTCGGCAAGAGCGAATAAATCCGGCCGCATCAATGGATCACCGCCGGTAAATACTAATAGCGGCCGGTTCATCGCAAAAATATCATCAATTAATTTTTTTCCTTCCCGAAAAGTCAACTCACGACGATCACGATGATATTGCGCCTCGGCGCGGCAATGCAAACAATGTAATTGACATGCTCTTGTCAACTCCCAAATGACAATAAAAGGGTTTTGGTCATAATCCATCATCACATACAAACTCCTTTCTTTAAAAAAATATTATCTCTGCTTTCTCATCATATAAAAAGGTGAAATTTTCGAAGTGAGAGGCATCACACTTTCCGGCAGAAGAGAAGAAATGATTTTTACGAAAAAGTCATTCTTTTGACAAATGTTCAACAGCTGCGGATCTTCCCCGCGATTGCTTCGGTAATTCGCAAATGGATGAGCTGGTCTGCGCCAAACCTTAAGTATGTTTACCACCTCATTTTTATTGAAAACTATGATTTACACCACACGACTCATTTGTAAAGAAACGCTATAATATGAAAAGAAAAACAAAGTTGAAATGAAGGTGTGATGCCATGACAAATAGCTGGGTCGTTGAAAGATTAAGAAGCGTTCCCCTTTTCCGCGAACTGTCTGATGAAGAATTGACTTCCATAGTCGCTATCTCTCAAGTACGTACCTATCAACCAAAATCGTATGTATTCATGCAAGGCGACCTGCTGGAAAACGTATATTTCATCCATTCAGGAACGATTAAAATATATAAAACGGACAGAAATGGAAAAGAACAAATCGTTTCCATCTTGCAAAATGGAGAAATGTTTCCCCATATCGGATTTTTTCGCAAAGGATCTTACCCTGCTCATGCAGAAGTTATGGAAGAATCCACTTTAATTGTCATTCCCATCCAAGATTTTGAGGAAACGCTTATCCTTTTTCCGGAATTGTCCATTAAATTGTTTCGTGTGATGAGTGAAAAAATCATAGATTTGCAAAACCGGTTAGAAGAGCAAATTCTCCATAATACATATGAACAAATCGCATTGTTGCTGTTGCGGCTTACAAAAACGAACGCACTGCCGCAAGGAAAACTTTATCGTTTGACAACCCATTTAACGAATCGGGAATTGGCAAATATGATCGGAACTTCCCGTGAAACCGTAAGCAGAACGCTTAACCAGATGAAGCGGAAAGGTCTTATTCTTGTTGATGACGACGGATATTATTTGATTGATGCCGAACAATTGGAGGAAGAAATCTTTATGTAGCGGCCGCCAAAAAGAATACTTGTCTTTTTGATGAATGTTTGAAGCGATTAAGAATCATAATAAAGGAAAACGAATTTTCATGGAGGAAACGAAATGTCCACAAAACATCAAGACAAGAAAATGAAAATCAAGACAACCTTCGGGGCAAATGATGAACCTCTGAAGAGCGGCAGCGAATCCGACCTGACGCAAGGATTGGCCTTAACGCAGGAACAGGTAAGAGATACATATACGGAGGGCACAATTGATGGGATGATGGAGGATGTCGATGGCAACAACATCCCGTTGGAGACTGAAAAAGAATAATAATGCCTTTTTTTCCTGATGAGTGAAATGCCTGTACCCCCGCAAACATGATTTTCATCATGATGATTGCGGGGGAATTTCATGGCCAATTTTGTCTTGACAGCGTTAAAAAATATACCGGCAGTACTTTATTCGAATGATCGTTGGGCAATCAACCTTCTGCAAAGGAAATGCGGTTACGGCAGCATGAACAGATTGATGATCATAAACATTGCAAAACAAAAATATACGGCATTGCCTACTTCAATTAAACCGATTTTTAAAATCGGCATTTTTTTTCCGTAAAAATAAACAGCTCGAATAACACTCGGAATATAAGCTATGATATAAACGGCATACCCGGTAGCGATCAAGCCGATCATTAAGGAAATATGAAAACCCCAAGACAACCATTTATAGCTCGGATTGTTTTTTTCCCGAATCATTGTTTTGACATAAAAAGTGCTGCCGACAAAAAATAAAAAACAAAGCATTATGGCGATGAAAGCTTCTTTTATTATTTCTCCGCTTACAATAAAAGAACTGGCAAGACCTCCAATGCAAAAAACAGCGATTGCTGCTAGATCATTGAGAAAAGCGCGATCTTTTTTCTTTTTCCCATAATAAATATTTATTAAAAAAAACGGTGTCATCGCCAATCCGAAATATAATATTTTCCATCGATAAATTAATGGAATGAGCAGTAAAACGGCAGCTGCGGCAAAATAGAGAACAAACCACTTTATATAAAATGACTTGCGCTTATTTTTCATCGCCATCAATAACGGATATGTTGCTAAATATAAACATAACCAGCCGATAAATAATGGAATATGAATCCAAGAGAACCCTCCTATATATGCTCCCAATAGAAATGGTATAACAAGCATAGCCCAGGCTCCATGCTGTTTTGGAATCACTAATTTCTTGACGGCTGCCATCATGTATCCACCTTTCATCGACAATTTCTTCTACATTCCATTATAGTGAAAAAAACTAGATACGTTGTGATTTGTTGCATACCTCCCCGTTTTGTCACAAAATAGCCACAACACAAAACGGGCAAGTGACGCCTGTCACTATTGAAAAGAACGAACTGCGATATGATCTATCTAACAATGAAATTGGGAGGGAAAAAAATGAAAACAATGTTTACGGAAAATACGGCAGTTGGAGAAATTGTCGCAATGCTGCCGAAAGCGAGCGATGTTTTTAAAAAATATAAAATTGATTTTTGCTGCGGCGGTGATCGCTCTTTAAAAGAAGCAGCCGATAAACGGGGAGTGGCAATTGAGGATTTAATGAATCAATTGCAAGATCTGTATGCTGCGACTGATGAAAAAACAGAGAAAAATTGGTTGACAGCATCATACTCAGAACTTATTGACCATATCATAAAAAAACATCATCGTTATTTGTTGGAAGAACTGCCAAACCTTAGTCCCTATGTGACAAAAGTTATGCGCGTCCACGGCGGAAATCACCCACATCTAATAAAGGTTCACCAATTGTTTAATGAATTAAAAACGGAACTAGAACAACATTTATGGAAAGAAGAGTCTGAAGCATTTCCGCTTATCATCCAATACGACCAGCAGCCGACAAGCGAAAACGAACAAAAAATGAAAAAAATGATTGTCGATCTTACGAATGAACATGATAAAACAGGGGATATCATAAAAGAAATTAGGCGGATCACAAATGATTATACCCTTCCGAACGGGGCTTGCCGGACGTATCAACTCGTTTACAATCGTTTAGAAGCTTTGGAATCAGACTTATTTGAACACATTCATTTGGAAAATAACGTATTATTTCCACGCATTCTTCAATAATTTCGGGCGGAAAGAGGCGGCGATCCCCGCCTCTATCAGCACCATCTACTTTCCATCTTCGTCGGTCTCAGAGTCATTTCAAACGGACTGTTCAGCCCTTGATCTGACCATTAAGGCTTAAAACGTTTTATCCAGGTCGAAGCTTTAGACCATTGACATGCCAAGTTTCATGGCATGCCTTCGCACTTGCGGTTTTTCAGGGAATGGAAAGGCAAAAACGAAAAGTGCCTCGTGTTATGACGTCATGTTGGCGTTGCTGCTCTTTCAATATGGTTTCTTTCTTTTTTGGGAGCCGCTGATATACTGTTTGTTTGGCACAGAAGAAGAATAACTTCTACATCTTCCTTCTGATATAATAAGTATAATTAGTTATATCCAAATATTTTTCACCTACAACCATTACGATCACAAAGGAAGTGAAGGAAAATTGGAGGAATTTGTAGGATTTTGTATAAGGTGCGGCAAACCCATTCATTGTCTAAACGGTTTTTTGAATGGGGCTATTGACGAAAAAAATGGGTCGTTGTGTTGTTTTTCATGCTTAGAAGAGAATGAAAATGCGGATTTTACTCATCAATTCATTGAAAGCGCAAACAAATGCCGTTTAGATTGCGATGACTAGAGTGTACCAACAAGTCTGTTTTCTTTTATTTTTCTTAAAACATTGGGGTGATGGGCAAAGCAACTCACTCGCTTTCAAATCATAGTTTGCCTGTTCTCCTCGATCCTCTCTTGAACGATCCGCCATCTTGATTCTTGTAAAAAGATGAGAGATCTCTGGCAATCCATAATGACATGCAATTTCAAACAGCTTTATAGAAAGATATGTGACCGAATAATGTGTCCGATCGAGACCAAGCCGCCTTCTTTCAGAAGCTTATCAAAAATGTTCCTAAACCGCCAATGAAACAAAATATCACTGTATTAGAGTAAAAAACCCCTATCCTCCCTAAGTCCGGATAGGGGTAATCAACTTTTATGCTTCTGTTTCCAGCCAGCTATCAGTGACTTCTCCCGCTTCATCGATATCAATATAAAAAGATCCGTTGCTGTAACGATCACTTATTTTCATATCGGCAAGCGGAATGGCCTCTCTCATTCCTTTTTCCGTTTCTAACCATAAAAGTTCGTTCCCATGTGCCAACCATACGGACACCGTTCTATGCGGATTTGTTTTCAATTCCCTGTAAATCATTGTTCCGCGTCTTGCCCTTTGCGTGCGTTCCATTTCCCCCAGCTTCATTTTTTTCACAGCGCCTCTATGCGTGACAACAACGAGAACTTGATCGGCAAGTTGATTATTACTAACAGCTAAACTAGAAACGACTTTGTCGCCATCTTTTAATTGGATGCCTTTAACTCCTGCCGCTCGCGAACCGACGACATTCACTTCTTCCTCGTGAAAGAACAGGCCGTAACCGTAGGATGTCGACAAAAAGAGAAGGCAGCTTCCGTCTGTTCTATGAACGTCCACCACTTCATCATCGTCTTTTAAATTGATCGCAACAAGCGGTTTCGAATATCGCTGTGCTTTATATAAATGGATTTCCGTTTTCTTCACCATGCCGTTTTTGGTGACAAACAAGAAAAATTTCGATTCAGAAAAATCTTGAACCGCTATCCCGCTGATAATTCGTTCATCTTTATCAATCGGAATCATCTGCGAAATATGCTGCCCCGTATCCTTCCAGCGAATATCCGGGAGCTCATGAACCGGACAATATAAATAATTTCCTTTATTCGTAAACAAAAGAAGAACATCGGTAGTGTTCATTTCATATTGGCAAAGCAAGCGATCCGAATCCTTCATGCCGAAGTCTTTTCCGTTGGAGGCCGTGTATGACCTCAGGCTGGTGCGTTTTACATATCCGTCTTTCGTTACGGTGACGATCGTATCTTCGCTTGGAATGAGCGCTTCCATATTGATGGTGATCGATTCAATTTCCGCTTCGATCTTTGTCCGTCGTTCATCAGCATATGTTTTTTTCAGCTGTTTTAATTCAGATTGAATGACTTTGGAAAGTTTTTTTTCGTTTTCCAAAATGCTTGCTAGTTCCTGAATCTTTTTTTCAAGCTCTTCTGCTTCCTCTTTCAAAGCCGTAATGTCCGTGTTTGTTAAGCGGTACAATTGCAAAGACACAATCGCTTCTGCCTGCGGTTCGGTAAACGCAAATTCACGGATTAAATTGTCTTTTGCATCGCGTTTGTCTTTGGAAGCGCGAATCACGGCAATAACCTCATCCAGAATGGACAGGGCTTTGATTAATCCTTTTACGACATGCTCCCGTTCTTGTGCTTTTTGAAGTTCAAAAGCTGATCGATTCGTCACAACTTGCTTCCGGTGTTCAATGTAGGCATCCAACAATTCCGGAAGGCTCAGTAATTTCGGGCGGCGTCGATGAATCGCTACCATATTGAAGTTATATGGAACTTGCAAATCCGTATTTTTATATAAATAGTTTAATACCCCTTCGGCATCCGCATCTTTTTTTAATTCGATGACAATGCGGAGTCCCGTCCGGTCGGTTTCATCCCGCACTTCGGCGATCCCATCGACTTTTCTGTCAAGCCTGAGATCGTCTATTTTTTTCACTAAGCTTGCTTTGTTGACTTCATATGGAATTTCCGTTATGACAATTTGTTCTTTTCCGCCGCGGCCTTTCTCAATTTCGGCTTTGCCGCGAACAATGATTTTCCCCTTACCTGTCTCATATGCTTTTTTAATTTCATCCGTTCCTTGAACGATGCCCCCGGTTGGAAAATCCGGACCTTTCAGCACGTTCATCAGTTCATCTACCGAACAATCGGGATGATTCATCCGCAAAATGACGGCATCAATGACCTCACCAAGATTATGGGGTGGGATGTCCGTTGCATACCCTGCCGAAATTCCGGTTGATCCGTTGACAAGCAGATTCGGAAACATTGCCGGAAGAACTGTCGGTTCTTTCGTTGTATCATCAAAATTGGGAACGAACTCAACCGTGTTTTTATCAATATCCCGCAGCAGTTCAGAAGCCAGAGGGGAAAGCCGCGCTTCCGTATAACGCATCGCAGCAGGCGGATCGCCGTCTAGGCTTCCGTTGTTTCCGTGCATTTCCACTAATAGGTTGCGCACTTTCCATTCTTGGCTCATCCGCACCATTGCTTCATACACTGATGAATCTCCGTGCGGATGGAAATTTCCGATTACGTTCCCCACCGTTTTCGCTGCCTTGCGAAAACCTTTATCGTGGGTATTTCCGTCCATAAGCATTGCATATAATATTCTTCGCTGCACCGGTTTCAAGCCGTCCCGCACATCCGGCAGCGCCCGATCTTGAATAATGTATTTACTGTATCGGCCAAACCGATCCCCCAACACATCTTCAAGGGGCAAATCGACATATCGTTGTTCCGCTTCCATGTTTTCCTCCTCAAAAATAATTGTTTATATTTCTAAGATGCTTCCATCTTCTTCAAGTCCGAATGAAACGTTCTGTTCGATCCATTTTCGTCTCGGTTCCACTTTGTCGCCCATTAGCGTTGTCACTCTTCTTTCAGCTCTTGCCGCATCATCAATTCTTACGCGGATGAGCGTGCGTGTTTCCGGATTCATCGTCGTTTCCCAAAGCTGCTCGGCATTCATTTCGCCAAGGCCTTTGTAACGTTGAATTGTATAGCCTTTGCCGACTTTTTTCACCGCTTTTGAGAGCTCTTCATCGCTCCATGCATATTCCACAATTTCTTTTTTGCCGCTTCCTTTGCTTACTTTATAAAGCGGCGGAAGGGCAATATAAACTTTGCCGTTTTGAATGAGCGGCCTCATATAACGGTAGAAGAAGGTTAATAAAAGCACTTGAATGTGAGCACCATCCGTATCCGCATCCGTCATAATAATCACTTTATCATAATTGCAATCTTCAATGTTAAAATCGGCACCAACACCTGCTCCGATCGCATGAATGATTGTGTTAATTTCTTCATTTTTAAATATATCCTGCAGTTTTGCTTTTTCCGTGTTGATCACTTTTCCCCTCAACGGGAGAACAGCTTGGAATCTTCTATCTCTGCCTTGCTTGGCCGATCCGCCGGCGGAATCTCCCTCCACCAAATACAGTTCATTTTTCTTCGGATTGCGCGATTGAGCGGGAGTCAGCTTGCCGCTTAATGTCGCTTCCGATTTTTTGCGCTTTTTCCCTGATCTCGCTTCTTCCCTCGCTTTTCTGGCCGCTTCCCTTGCCTCTTGCGCCTTGATCGCTTTTTTTATGAGGAGGGCGCTGATATCGGGATTCTCTTCCAAAAAATAAGCGAGTTTTTCAGAAATAACGGCATCAACGGCAGATCTAGCTTCTGAAGTCCCAAGTTTTCCTTTCGTTTGCCCTTCAAACTGCAAAAGACTTTCCGGAATTCTGACAGAGATAATGGCCGCAAGCCCTTCCCGTATGTCCGCCCCTTCCAGATTTTTGTCTTTCTCCTTTAACAGACCCGCTTTTCGGGCATATTCGTTAAAAACTCTTGTCATTGCGGTTTTGGCTCCCGCTTCATGCGTACCGCCATCTTTAGTACGCACATGGTTGACAAACGAAAGAATATTTTCGCTGTATCCGTCATTAAACTGGAAGGCAAATTCGACCTCGATGCCCTGCCCCTCTCCTTCAAAATAAACGATTGGATGAAGCGTTTCTTTCCCTTCGTTTAAATAAGCGACAAAAGATTCTATTCCATTTTCATAACAATAAGATTCTTTAATTTTCTCCCGTTCGTCAATAAGATCCATTTTCAAGCCTTTTAATAGAAACGCAGATTCACGCAAACGTTCACTTAGTATTTCAAATTGAAATACTGTTGTGCTAAACATGGTCGGATCAGGCTTAAAGCGGATCGTTGTACCGGTCTCTTTTGTTTTTCCGACCTTCTCCAATGTTGTAACAGGCTTGCCCCCGTTTTCAAATCTCTGTTTGTAAATAAATCCATCCCGTTTAATGGTGACCTCAAGCCATTCCGACAAGGCATTGACGACTGATGCGCCAACGCCATGCAAGCCGCCGCTTGTTTTATAACCGCCTTGTCCAAATTTTCCTCCCGCATGAAGAACTGTTAATATTACTTCAGGTGTTGGTATTCCAAGTTTATGCATCCCCGTCGGCATGCCCCGACCTTTATCAGCAACCGAGATGCTTCCATCGTTATGTATTGTGACAATGATTTGATCACCGTAACCAGCTAATGCTTCATCGACAGAATTGTCGACGATTTCATAGACGAGATGATGCAATCCTCTTGAATCTGTGCTTCCGATGTACATTCCTGGACGCTTTCGGACAGCCTCCAATCCTTCCAACACTTGAATCGCATCATCATTGTATTCCATGATTTTTTCTTTTCCCACAAACCGCAAACTCCTTTCAATAAAGAACAAATGTTCGAACTTATTTTACCATGTCTTCTCCAAGATCGGCAAATCTTTCTTGAGTGAACTTATATTATTGTATAACTCAAGAAACGCTGTTTTCAAACCCTTCTCGAAAAAAAATCCCATCAAAACGAGATGGGATGGCTTCCATTGCTATTTTGTCAACGAATGGGCAACTTTTATGCAAAAATCCATAATAACGGGATACCCTTTTTCCTTTAATAAACGATAAGCTTCTTCATTTACGCAGCCTTGCTGCGCCCAAAAGACGTCGGCATCGACTTGCAAAAATTCTTTGGCAACATCCACTAAATATTCAGAACGCCTAAATACATTCACGATATCAATGTGTCCATCAATTTCCTTTAATGATGAAACGGCTTTGATCCCTAAAGCTTCATCAATCATCGGATTGACGGGAATAATTTCATATCCAGCCTCTTGCATCGCTTTCGCCACCATATACGACTCCCGTTCAGGTTTATTGGAAAGCCCGACCACCGCAATTCGTTTGCTTTTCTTTAATATTTCGCGAATTTCTTCCATGGAGGGATTTTGCAAGTCTCTTCACTCCTTTTGATATTTTCTTCATTATATCGTTTTTATAAAAAGATCACCAATCCTTTCATGATGATTTTCAGCAGATCCCTTGCAAATTTGTTATAGTTCTCTTTCATGAGATCATGTACAATAGTAAATAGCAACTTAAAAAAAGGTGATTGACATGATTATTTTTTCGGTCTTATTGCTATCTTATTTGCTTGGATCCATCCCATTCGGTCTGATTGTCGGAAAGCTTGGATATGGCATTGACATCCGGGAACATGGAAGCGGGAATTTAGGGGCGACAAATACATTTCGCGTTCTTGGAAAAAAAGCCGGATTCATTGTTACGGCTGCCGATATACTCAAAGGGACTCTCGCAGCAAGTCTTCCAATCATCTTTGGTGCAGAAGACATCCATCCGCTTATTTGCGGTATGATGGCAGTTGTCGGCCATATGTATCCTATTTTCGCAGGATTTCGCGGAGGAAAAGCTGTTGCGACAAGCGCCGGCGTACTGCTATTCTATAGTCCTTTGCTCTTTCTTTCAATTCTCGTTGTCTTCTTTATCGTCTTGTATCTATTTAAATATGTTTCGTTATCATCCATCATTACAGCTGTCTATACTCTTATCTGCAGCCTTTTTATGAGAGATGTACTGCTGATCATAGTAGTAGGGATTTTGGCCGCTTTTGTCATCTACCGCCACAGAGCGAACATCAAACGTATCATGAATAAAACAGAACCGAAAGTCAAATGGTTATAAATAAGGAGCGCAGGGGTTTACTTCCTCGCTCCTTGTTTTAATTTGGAAAGATTTAAATAAACATCCATTAACGTTTTATAGCCTTTCCTTGTAAAAATTTTAATATATTCACACCAAAGAGCTGCTGTCATTTTTGCATCGCCAAGCGCATGATGCCGATTTTGCACAGTGATTGAGAAACATTTGCAGCAATCCTCAAGGGTTACGGCATGAGTATCATGATTGGCCAGTTGAAACAACATGGCGGTATCAATGATTCGATGGTTAAAGGAAATGCGGAAAAGATCGCGGTTCGCTTTCGTTAAAAAGTTTTTTTCATGATTGGCATGGTGGGCAACAAGCGTTTTATTTTCCACAAATTGATAAAAGCTGATCAACACTTCCGTCAGTCTCGGAGCATTTTTGACATCCCTCTCTTCAATCCCCGTCAACCTTTTCACACCTTCTGGAATTTCCCCGTCGTAATGCACATAGGAATAAAACGTTTCCTCTTCAATATGGCTTCCATTGACTTTAACGGCGCCAATGGAAAGAATTTGATCCCCTTTCTCTGGAAAAAAGCCGGTTGTCTCCAAATCAAACACAACTGCATTCAGTTCTTCTAAAGGAACAGATAAACTCTCTTCCAGCTTTAATTCCTGTTGCATTTTGCGCAAAAAAGCTGCATGTTGAAAATTGCTTTGTCCCTCAAGACCTGAAAATCCCGGCGAATGTCCCTTTCCTTGAAATTGTTTCATAAAATGAAAAAAAGTTGGAATCTTCATCATTCTACGCCCTTTTCAATCATGGTGACCGTATCATTCATGAGTTTTTTCCCATTTAAAAAAATCTGTTTTAACATCTTTTTATCCTCTTTCGATACATTTTTCAAAAAAAGGTAGTGAACCTCGCTGTATTGATCCGCCTTTAAAGAATTAACAAAATGGATGGATAACAGCTCTTGAAAACTTTGATAGTACGGAGATAACAAATCCCCAAGCCCTTTTTGATGAATCAACACCTCAAATCTTGACAACGTACTTGTTTCTGTGATTTGCTCTTTTATCGCCAATAGACGGATTGAATTGACATACGGCAGCAATCCGGTTTGTTTCAAATCAATGGCTCCTGCATGAGGCCCATAGGTTTCAGGCAAAAACTGATGGAAAACGCCAATTGCTTTTTTTATATGCATCGTATTGTTTAACAGCCTTTTTAAAAAGCCGGGTTGTTTAGCAAGATGGTCAAAATAAAACTGTTTCAGTTTTTTCAACGGGTCGAACGTTCCGAAAATTTTTCTGGCGTCAAAAAAGATGAGCAAATAACGGATGGAATCAAATGTTTCTTCAGACAGCCACTTTTGAATTTGCTCGATCCATTTCTGTTCTGACTGGCACCATAAGGAATTGGAGCTCATCACATTTCCTTCACAATATGGGTATCCAAGGATATTTAGCCCCTTTGAAACTTCTTTCCCAAGCAAGAGAAAATAATGTTCGGCTTCTTTGTTGTTTGACTGAAAAATCATTCCATGGTCTTGGTCGCTGATTTTAGCCTGTTCACGCCTTCCCCCGCTCCCTACTAAAAACCATGAGAATTCACAAGGTGGCGGCCCATGCTCTTTTTCCATTTGCTCTAGCGAAAAACGAAACGACCGCTTCATTGCTTCATCATGAATTTTGTTTAATTCGGCGACATTTTTTGCCGTTTTCATTTGGCTGTCCCGCCATGTTTTTATTTCTTCATAAGGATGCGCCATGTCGATTTAAATCCCCTTTTTGGTAAATAAGCGTACAGACGGGATTGCCGTCCATACGCTTTTTGTTCAGCTGCCAAGCTTTTGGCTGTTTTTATGTTCAAACGCTTCCGGATAGCCGTAAACGCCGTGTTCGCTTAAGTCTAATCCGATCATTTCTTCTTCTTCCGTTACCCGCAAACCATTCATTAATTTTTTCATCACCGCTAAAATGATGAACGAAACGATAAAGGCAAAAAGTCCGCAAGTGATGACTCCCATTGCTTGAACGCCAAGCTGCGTAAATCCTCCACCGTAAAACAAACCTGGCTTTCCTACTGTTGCCAATTCGGGTGTTGCAAAAAATCCAGTTGATAATGTGCCCCAAACACCTGCCACACCGTGAACTGACAAGCAGTAGATCGGGTCGTCTATTTTCACTTTATCAAAAAATTTCATGCTGTAAAATACAAGGATACCTGCAATAACTCCTATTACGACAGCGGCCCAAGTCTCAACGAATGCACAAGAAGCTGTAATAGCAACCAATCCTGCAAGCGCCCCGTTCAACATCGTGGATACATCGGCTTTGCCGGTTGCCATCCAAGACGTCAACAAAGCACTAACGGCCCCTGCCCCTGCTGCTAAATTTGTATTTAATGCTACAAATCCAAAAAAGCCATCTTCAACTGTAATGGTGCTTCCTGCATTGAATCCGAACCAGCCGACCCATAAAATCAGAACGCCCAATGCAGTATAAACTTGGTTATGTCCGTAAATATTGTTAACAGTACCGTCTTTATTGTATTTACCAATCCGCGGTTTGAGCAAAATGGTTGCAGCCAAAGCCGCCATTGCGCCAGTCAAGTGAACAACGGTGGATCCGGCAAAATCTTGTTTGCCATGTTCAGCCAGCCAGCCTCCTCCCCAAATCCAGTGTGCGATGACTGGATAAACAAAAGCTGTAAATAAAACCGAAAAAATTAAATAAACCGAAAGCTTTGCTCTTTCTGCAAAACCGGCAAAGGCAATGGCTAAGGATACACCGGCAAAAGCCAATTGAAAGACGAAATAAGTAGGTGTTGAAAGAGACAAACCGTCAATCTCATAACCGGAATAGAAAAAGTGCGACATGCCAACGAAGAAATTGCTGTTTTCACCGAAAATAAAAGCATAGCCGACCGCCCAAAAAACAATGGAACAAATCCCGAAAGTAAAAACGGTTTTTCCGGCAATGTGGCCTGCATTTTTCATTCGTGTCGAACCAGCTTCCAGCAATATAAAGCCCGCCTGCATAAAAATAACTAAAATGGCTCCAAGCATCACCCATAAACTGTTCATTAACCATAATGAGTCCATCAAATTACCCCCTTATGTTAATATTTAATTCCTTACATGTAATAAAAATTAACATGTAAAGTATATCTTTATTTTTACATTGAATTAATTTTCATGTCAACTGAATTTCCATATCTTTTTCATTTTCTATGTAAGATTTTCTAACATATATATCTTTGAATGGCATGAATAACATTCCTTCGTCATTTGACAAATCTTTATTTTTTTCGGCAAAAAGTTTATGATAAATAAAAAAAGTAGAAGGATGTCCTTATGAACAGATGGATCCGTTTATCATGTTTTATCATTCTTTTCACTGCGAGCGCCTGCAGCTTTGATCTGTTAGCTGACCGGAAGCCAATCAACGAGGTGGATTGGGAAAATCGATCAAAAGAAACAAAACATGAAAAAGAACGCGAAAAACTATCAGTTTTTCCGAAAAAACGAACTTCCGCTCCGACGGTCACAACCGTATCGTTTTCGGCCATTGGCGATGTCTTGATCCATAGCCAAATTTTTAAAGATGCGCAATTTGCAGACGGTACCTACAATTTTCAACCAATGTTCGCCCAAGTAAAACCGCTTCTGCAAAAAGCGGATATCGCCATGGCAAACCAGGAATCGATCATCGGAGGAAAAGAGCTTGGAATTTCAAGCTACCCCTTGTTCAACAGCCCATTTGAAGTTGCCGATGCATTAAAGGATGCTGGAATTGATATCGTATCAACCGCCAATAACCACAGCTTGGACAAAGGGGAAAAAGGGATATTAAACGCCATTTCTCATTACGAAAAAATTGGTTTGCCGTATGTTGGCAGCTACAAAGACGAAAAAGATGCGAACACGATGAGAGTACAAACAATCAACGGAATCAAGATTGGATTTCTCTCTTACACTTATGGAACAAACGGCATCCCGCTTCCAAAAGATAAACCGTATTTAGTCAACCTGATCGACAGGCGAAAAATCAGCCAGGATTTAATCAATATGGACAAGCAGGTGGATGTCACGATCGTCAATATGCATTGGGGGCAAGAGTATCAACAATATCCTAATGAAGAGCAAAAGCAATTGGCGCAATTTCTAGTTGATAACGGCGCTGATTTGATCATCGGCCATCACCCCCATGTACTGCAGCCGCTGGAATGGATGGAAGGCAAAAGGGGTAACCACGCTATGGTCGTATATTCATTAGGAAACTTTTTATCTGGACAAAAAGGAGGAAATAAAGACATTGGGGGGATTTTTTCAATTGATCTTATAAAACTTGCCGATGAAAATAACACAACAATGACCTTGGCAAATCCGCGTCTTACTCCAACATATGTCACGAAAAATGAACATCAGCATTACTATGTTTCCTTGCTCGAAAACTTGGACAAGGCGAAATCTGAAAGTGTAATGAAACATATGTTTCAATGGATTGAGACAGAAAAAGTGACAAATCTTTTACAATAACCCTTATCTCTTGGAGCATTTCTTTTATTTATAATATAATGAAAGCAAGATACGCAAGGATAGGAGGGATCATAGTGAAAATTTCGATTTCAGAGGATGCGGCAAAATGGTATAAAGAGGAGCTTGACTTGAACGATGGAGATTCCCTTCGTTTTTATATTCGCTACGGAGGCTGCAGCAACGTCCAAAAGGGATTTTCGTTAGGTGTTGAGAAAGGGATTCCGAATGAAATTGGTTCAGAAACGAAAAAATTGGGCATCACTTTTTTCATTGAAAAAGACGATCTATGGTATTTCGACAATCAGGATGTGTCCATTGAATTGGATCAAGATATAAAAGAACCTGTATTTCATTTTTCAAATTAATGAAAAGCGGCTGTCCGAAAAGTGTTTTTTCAGCCTGAACCTTGAAAAATTTAAACCCAAGAATGCTGTTATATCAACATTCTCGGGTTTTTAATTTGGAAACAAAATGAACTTTTTAGCCAGCCCCTTCAAATCAGTTTAAACCGCCGCAAATGGTCGATTAATTGATATTTTTTCAATATTTCCACTTGTTTTTGCCCAAGCAAATCAAAATGAGGAAATTCTCCCCGATGATGAATCCATTCTGTTTTTAATCCATTTTCTAATCCCCACTCTTTTAATCGGATGACATCAGAGCAGCCCACTTTTGTTACACAATAGCAGTCAGGAAATCGTTCATCATACCAGTAATGTGTTAAAAAGGCAATGTCTCCTCTTAAAACTTTTTCCTTCCAATCTGACAACTCTTCTTTCTTTATTCCAAATGCCAACGTTTACTTCTCCTTTTTCATAGCTTGCAAATAGGCCTTGTGCCACTCAGGATAAAGTTTTTTGAACACGACTGGTCTAAACGTGTCCTTTTTCACACAAACATGGGAAGAAAAGGCTTTCGCTGCTAAATCGCCATCTGAATGAAAAATATTATAGCCATATACGGTTTTAACCCCGTTGTAATCTTCAATCCAAGTATGTACAATTGCTTTATTGCCATATGTAATCGGTTTTTTATATTCAATTTGAATATCGACGACAGGTGAAATAATTCCGTCTTTTTCCATCGCAGCATAAGAAAAACCAAGCTCTTGAATCAGTTTCGTTCTTCCGACTTCCATCCAAATTAAATAATTGGCATGATACACGACACCCATTTGATCGGTTTCTGCATAACGAACTTCGATTTCTTTCTTTGAAACAAGCATATTCCTTCTCTCCTTCTAATTTTATCATATCATAGCCTTTGCCTAAAAAGAAAGAAAAAGCCCGCACCTTGATTCGGTGCAGGCTTGTGTCTCCACTATTGTCTTTCCTGGCTGTGGGCTTCGTCTTTAATTTCTTGCCGCATTCCTTCAATACTTTCCATGCGGCGGCGATTTTTTGCTTCGATTCGCTCTCTTTCAACACCGCTTGTAAATTCCATTGTTTCTTCTGCATTTTCCATGTTTTCAATTGTGTTTTGCACCATTTCCTGCAATTTTTCCACATTGTCAGAACGATCATCAGGTTTTGCTCGATTGTTCATGTTGCCTTCTCCTTTCATGAGGAATGGAACATCATTTATTCTGTGCCGAATCCAGCTGAATTATTGATCTTTTTTTAAAAACGACTGTTCAGGATCGCTTCTATCATGAAAGGCCGAAGGGACCATTGGTTGGCACCTTCGGCCTTCGGGCATTGTCATTCCCTGAAAAAGTGGAATTATTCGCCTTTTGTTTGAATGACTTGGGGATGTTCATTTGTTTTATTTTGCATTTTTTTCCCTTTGTTTCCACCAAAACCTCTTGGCTTTGTTCCAATATGATTTGGACTAAAATACGATTGAGTTTTCTTTGAATTGGCCATAACCTATCCCCCTTCTTTTTGTATTGTTTGTCGGGCATAGGGGGATTATGTATCTTTATAGATCAGCTTGATTTTTCCAACAAACGTTTTTCAAAACGTTTTTCCAGCCGTTCCTCCAATTCGCGCAACGCTTCCCGATCATTTAACAACTTTTGCTTGTTTTCCAATACAAGTTGTTGAAAAGATCTTTTCCTTTTTTTCACTACAACCCCTCCCATCGATATTTCACCATTATCAGTTAAATGAAATTCTAGTAATAAAAAATATGCCCAATTTTCATAACCAATATACTTTTCCGGCTGCTTATTTCAGTTTTTTCAGCTTGTTTTCGATGATTTCATCGGTCATTTGTCCGATGACTTTATCGCGAATGATTCCGTTTTCATCAAGAAAATAAGTAGTTGGATAAGAGAGAACCTCAAAACCGCTGTTTGCTTTATTTTTTTGATCCAATAAGACTGGAAATGTATATCCGCCTTGTTTTATGTATGATTGAACGCTCTCAACATTTTTTTCGCTCACTGTAAAATTGACGGCAACGACTGTGACTTCATCCTTGTTTTGCTGATAAACTTTTTCCAGCTCCGGCATTTCTTTCTCGCAAGGTTTGCACCATGTCGCCCAAAAGTTCAAAATGACGTTTTTCCCTTCAAAATCGGAAATGGACACTTTTTCTCCTTCAAGCGTCAATAATTCAAAGTCAGGCGCTTTATTTCCCTTTTCAAGGCCTATTTCAGCTTCTTTTAAAAAGAAGGACTGCCATAAGGCAATGATGATGAGACAGATCAGGAATATGCCAGCGATGATTTTTTTCACTTTTTTCAACACCTCTTTTTTGACCTTGCAACATCCAATTCCCATCATATACGATTTCACTAAAAATGAACATCATTTCGCCGCGTTGTTTGCTTTTTTGACAAAAAAAAAAGCGAGGTTTTATCCCCGCTTTCAAAAAATCAATTTTTTAATTTATCACGAAGCACCATTTGCAAGATGCCTCCATGGCGATAATAGTCAATTTCCACTTCACTGTCGAATCGAACTAATACTTCAAATTCTTTTTGGTTTCCGTTTTCATCCGTAGCTGTTACTTTTACATAATCACGAGGTTTAACAGTTTCATCAATATGAACGTCAATGAACTCTTTTCCAGTCAATCCAAGAACTTCAGCGTTTTCGCCTTCTTTAAATTGAAGCGGAAGAACGCCCATCAGAACAAGATTGGAACGGTGGATGCGTTCAAAGCTCTCCGCAATAACGGTTTTAATTCCTAACAAATTCGTTCCTTTGGCAGCCCAGTCGCGGGAACTTCCCATTCCGTAATCTTTGCCCGCAATCACAACAAGGCCTGTTCCATCTTGTTTATATTTCATGCATGCATCATACATCGACATGACTTCACCTGTCGGCCAATAAGTTGTATAACCGCCTTCTGTGCCAGGTGCGATTTGATTGCGAATGCGGATATTCGCAAATGTGCCGCGCATCATTACTTCATGATTTCCGCGTCTTGAACCGTATGAATTGAAATCTCTTGGCGATACGCCTTTCGACAATAAATATTTTCCGGCAGGTGTATCTTTGCCAATGGCTCCAGCAGGTGAAATGTGGTCTGTTGTGACAGAGTCGCCAAATTTGCCGACAATACGCAATCCTTTTAACGGCTCGACTTTGCCAGGTTCTTCAGACAATCCTTCAAAGAACGGCGGATTTTGGATATATGTTGAGTCTTCATCCCATTGATATAACGGCTCATCTGTCGTCTCAATCGCATTCCAACGTTCATTATCATCAAATACCCGTTCGTATTCTTTGCGGAACAATTCCGGTGTAACCGTTTCTTTGACCACTCGATTAATTTCATCCAAGGAAGGCCAAATATCTTTAAAGAATACATCGTTGCCATTCGAATCTTTTCCAATCGGGTCATTTAATAAATCAATGTCGACTGTTCCTGCAAGAGCATAAGCGACAACTAGAGGCGGCGAAGCTAAGTAGTTGCCTTTTACAAGCGGATGGATCCGGCCCTCAAAGTTTCTGTTTCCTGAAAGAACAGAAGTGACAAGCAAATCATTTTCTGCAATGGCTTTTTCAATCTCTTCTGCAAGAGGACCGGAGTTCCCGATACATGTCGTACATCCATAACCAACAAGGTTAAATCCTAATTTTTCAAGATACGGCATTAAACCAGAATTTCTTAGATAGCCCGTAACAACTTTTGATCCTGGAGCCAATGATGTTTTTACATATTTTGGTACTGTTAACCCTTTTTCTACAGCTTTCTTAGCCACTAATCCGGCTCCTACCAAAACATATGGGTTTGAAGTATTCGTACAGCTCGTAATGGCCGCAATGACGACAGCGCCTGTTTTCATTTTCACTTCATCGCCGTTTGCCAACCGAACTGTTACTTCTTTATTGAACTCTGCCGGTTCGAGGCCAAATCCTTGGTTGCCTTGAGGAGCTGTAAGAGCACGATGAAATTCCTCTTTCATTTTGGAAAGCGGAATTAAATCTTGCGGACGCTTAGGTCCCGAAAGGTTTGCTTCAATTTTGGAAAGATCGATTTCCACTATATCTGTAAAAATCGGATCTTCCGCTTCAGGTGTAAAGAATAAACCGTTTTCTTTGCAATATTTTTCTACTACTTGTACATGCTCTTCATCGCGTCCTGTTAAACGCAAGTATTCAAGCGATTCTTGGTCAACTGGGAAAAATCCGCAAGTTGCCCCATATTCAGGAGCCATGTTCGCAATTGTCGCTCTATCCGCAAGTGGAAGCTTGGCAACACCAGGACCAAAGAATTCAACAAATTTCCCTACAACGCCTTTTTGGCGCAGCACTTGCGTCACTTTCAACGCCAAATCAGTAGCAGTTGTACCGTTTGGAAGTTCGCCAATGAGTTTCACCCCGATGACTTCCGGAACCGGAAAATACGAAGGCTGGCCAAGCATTCCCGCTTCAGCTTCAATGCCTCCGACACCCCAGCCTAAAACGCCTAAGCCGTTAATCATTGTTGTATGGGAGTCTGTACCAACAAGTGTATCCGGAAAAGCTTCATACTCGCCATTTTCTCCTTCAACGGCATGCACGACACTCGCCAAATATTCCAAGTTTACTTGGTGGACAATACCGGTTGCAGGCGGGACTGCACGATAGTTGTCAAATGCTTTTTGCGCCCAATTTAAAAATTTGTAGCGCTCAGCATTCCGTTCAAATTCAAGGTTCATGTTGTATTCTAAAGCATCTTCTGTACCAGCGCGATCAACTTGTACAGAGTGGTCAATGACTAAGTCAACGGGTTTTTCGGGATTAATTTTTTGCGGATCCCCACCCATATCGGAAATGGCTTTCCGTAAAGACGCTAGGTCTACGACAGCTGGAACTCCAGTAAAGTCTTGCAAAATAACACGCGAAGGTTTGAATGGAACATCTAAATCCTTAATCTCATTTGTTCCCCATTTTGCCAAGTTTTCAACATGTTCTTTTGTAATTACCCGTCCATCCAATTGTCTAAGAACAGATTCCAACAGCACTTTAATCGAATAAGGTAAACGGGAAACATGTCCAATTCCTGCATCTTCTAGAGCTTTTAAAGAATAATAATTGTACGTTTTTCCGTTGACAGAAAAGCTTTTTCTAGCTTGGAAAACGTCATTTTTCTTTAACTGTTGCTGAGACATTTTTTTCAATCCCCCTTTAAGCTTTAAATCTCTGCCAAAACGCCGAAAGTCTCCCCCGTTTGAAATGTTCGAACAATTAAATCTTAATATACTTTTTATGATAAGTAAATAACAATCATGTTATCAAATATAATAAGCAAGTCTTATATCGAAAATTAGACCATTCTTCCCATATCAAAATCTTATTGGCGGAAATTTTTTTCGCAAGTTCAGTGGTTTCATAAACCATTGCCAGCCAGATGGAAGGCGCTTGCCAGTTTTCACGTCTTTTTGAAGGTGTCACAAGTATTTCCTTAGCATCTTTTTTGGGATTTGTTCGTTTCATCCATTCGCAATCATACTGTTCCTCATAACTCGATAAAAATAAGGAAAAATAATGAATGAAATTTTGCAAGCACCTCAAATACTGCAGAAGGAGGAAAACGTGTGAATCCGCAAAAAAAGCAGAATGTATTGTCCAATGAAGGGAAATCAGGACAACCAGAGCCTTTGTCCGGTTCGAAAAAAACGAAAAATCAAAATCACTCCCGGCAAACACACAACAAATCACATGATCTGTAAAAATACAAAAGAAAACGCACGCTGCCTTGAAACATATGAAGGCAGCGTTTTTATTCAAAACCTCCTAAAAATCGGTTATTATACTATTTTTATATTTTTCATTTAGAACAATGTTTTACTAAAAATATTCCATTTTTAAAAAGTTGTTGGGTAATGATTGAATTTACCCTTGAATCTATCATAAAATAGTATAAACAGAATTTTACGGATGTATTTTTTGTTACATATATTTTATAAAGAAATTTGTTCGTTATGGAGGAGATTATGAACGGACGTTTATATGAAATGGTTTTCTATCCGTCCAAATCCGGCGATATTAAAATTAGCATTTACAGGGATGCGATAGAATATCAAGTATTTGCTGAAATTAATGATTGTTTTTCGATCGGACGCCATAAAAAGAAAATCGAAGCTGTCAGACGCGCGGTTGTTGAGTTGATAGATGCTTATGAATCGATCAATCCTTGACAGCTTTCATCTGATTTCTTATACAAAAATCCATCTGTGCTTGACATTCAGAAGATGGGGGTAAAAAAATGCTTGAAGGCTGGTTTTTATGGTTTATTTTGCTTTGGGTTGTTTTTTTGATCACGATGCTTTCAATCGGCGGTTTTTTTATGTTTCGCAAATTTTTGAAAAGATTGCCAAAAGCGGATGGCAAATCAGAACTTGATTGGGAGGAATATTATATTCAGCAAACCCGCCATTTATGGTCTGATGAACAAAAACAACTTTTGGAAGAGTTGGTGCACCCCGTTCCGGAACTTTTTCGCGACGTGGCAAGACAAAAAATTGCTGCTAAAATTGGCCAGCTGGCATTAGAGGAAAAGGCTTCAGCAATCACTCAAGACTTAGTGATCCGAGGTTATATTATGGCAACTCCAAAACGTGATCATAAATTTCTGATAAAACGATTAAAAGAAAAAAACATAGATTACTCACAGTATGAAGCTCTTTTTTAAATCATAACCATATATTCAGAACTGATAGGCTGTCTAGCCTTGCAAAATGGGAAAAGGGGTTATCCGAAAAACGTTTTTTTCAGCCCAATCATAAAAAAAGTAAGACCAAAGAATGCTGTTAAATTAACATTCTTTGGTCTTTTATTTGGAAACATGTGAAACTAAAATGGGCTTTTCAGACAGCCTCTTTTCTGTTGCTTGAAGCAGCAGATACAAACGGCTTGTTTTGGGCTGTTTGTTAGCTGCGTCAATCAAATCCGATTGAAAATGTGGATTTTTTCAAACGATGATCGCGGAAACCGCCGAACACGTTTGCTTCACACCGCATCTGAACAAACATTTTTCTTAAACAATTTGTTTATCGTCTCGATTTGCAAATTCTCCCTTCAACCTATAATTTATTTCTAATTTTTTCAATTTGTTCGGCAAATAACTGTTGATGACATCGTTTTTCCTTTTGCTGTAAGCTGTACCGAGTTCTTTTTCCAGCTGATCGTCAGCACAATCACGGCATTATTGTTAAGAATATTTAATATTTTCATTTAAAGCTATCCTCTTATACTAACAGTGTTTCATTTTCCAGAGGATGTCATAATGACGGTTTTTCCTTGAATCCCCACTGTTTCTTCAGTAGGAACATATTGTTTCTTGCTTTCGGAGCTGTTTGTAATCACAATCGGTGTGACGGCGCTTTTCGCATGCTCCTTTATATAATCCCAATCAACTTCAATCAACAAATCGCCTACCGAAACTTTATCACCTTTCTTGACAGCAACGCGAAAGCCCTCTCCATCTAGTGCAACGGTTTCCAGCCCAATGTGGATCAATATTTCCGAACCATCTTCAGCAAGAATGCCAACAGCATGTTTTGTCCGGGCTATTTGTATGATTGTTCCATCAACAGGGGCATGAACATGGCCGTTTGTTGGAATCATAGCGATTCCTTCCCCCATCATTTTTTGACTGAAAACAGGATCTGGAACTTTTTCCAACGGAATGATTTCTCCATTTAATGGTGCATAAATGTTTACTTCTTTTTTCTTCTTTTTAAAAAAGTTCAACATTGTAAAACCTCCAATATTTGTAATGTTTTTTGTATAATCATTATATAAAAAAAGCATGGGGTAACGTAAAGGAATGAAATCCTTTGAAATTACCACCATGCCTGATCGCATCAGTTACATGTGACCGATATACAACAATAATTAATATTACCAGTTTTTCTTTAAAAAAACAAGTGTAAGCGTTGGAAAATGTTATGAACGTTCCTTTCACCGTTTTTTAAATACAAAATGATAATTGATAAAATGCAGCCGCTCTTTTTTGGAAAGCCCCATAACAATTACAGGATCAAAGTTCATTTTTAAGCTTCTTATAAGTGATAAACATGGCAATTCGCCAAGGAACTATCATGCCAAAAGCTAAAAGGAAAAACATGCCGCTTAGTTCTCCAACATCAATCGTTGAGCTTAAATAGGATTTCAATATTATTCTTATGAACAATAACCCAAACAGAATAAAGACAAATGCCTTTGATCTTTTTAAATAGATTTCTTTGCCGCGCACTTCAAAAGTTGACGTTTTAATTAAAAAAATCGAGAAAATAAAGCCGACGGCCAAGGCCTCAAAAATTTCCATCGGCGTAATGCGAAATGGCGGAAATAAGTACATAAGTGCACCTGTGCTCATAAAAATAGGCGGCAAAATAATTTTTTTGGCCGTAGCAGGTTTTTGTGCAGCTTTTGTCCTGATAAAAATTGCAAGAAGCCCCATCATTACTGCAGCAATGGAAGACCAAACCACCATGAATAATCATCCTTTATCTTTTCAACTTCCATTTTATCATATATAAAAAAAGGTTGAAAAGGAAGCGTTTATTTCATGACGCGCTGAATGGCCTCAATCACACGGTCTTCATCAAACGGTTTCGTAATAAAATCAGCTGCTCCAGCTTCTATCGCTTCGATAACTCTTTTTTGCTGGCCTAACGCGGAACAAATAATAATTTTCGCATCAGAAAATTCCGATTTGATCTCTGAAATCGCTTCAATTCCGTTCATTTCCGGCATGGTAATATCCATAATGACCAGATCCGGTTGCAGCTGTTTGTATAGTTCAACCGCTTGAATCCCGTTTTCACCTTCACCCACAACTTCGATTTGATTGTTTTTTAAAATTTCTTTTAAAGTTTCCCTTAAAAATTTTGCATCATCAATGATCAGCGTTTTTACCATAACCCCACCCCATAACCCGCATAGGAACTAAAATCCAAAGATATTATACTATCTTTTCAGAAAAAAAGTACATAAATTTTAAAATCCAGTAAATCCTCCGAAAATGTTTGTAAAGAAAACAATAATTTTCGTCATCCAGTCAAAAAACAGTAAAACTCCCATCAAAATCATGACAGCTCCACCAATTTTCAAAATAGCGACATTATGTTTTTTGACCCAGCCAAGGCGGCCTAAAAAAAAGGAAAGAATGAAAAAAGGAATGGCAAAACCTAACGTATAAGCTGTCATATAGAGAACTCCAGAACCCGGGTCAGTGGCAGCGAGGCCAATGACAACCATTAAAATGGGACCTGTGCAAGGCGTCCAACCTGCAGCAAACGCCATGCCGATCAAAATGGAGCCGATGTAGCCCGCTGGACGGTTTTTGAATTCAATTCTTCTTTCTTTTAATAACATTTCCGGTTTAAATACACCCAATATGACAAGCCCGAAAAAAATAATGAAAATCGCCCCAAGCTGGCGGATTAAATCTTGATAATTTATAAAAAAACTGCCAATCAGCGAGGTTCCGAATCCAATCGCTATAAATATGATCGAAAAGCCGAGCAAAAAGAACAATGTATGTAATAAACTTCTTTTTTGCATCATAGCGTTTTCATTTTTTATTTCATTTACTGATACGCCTGTAATATATGATAAAAAAGCAGGATATAACGGCAAGCAGCACGGCGAAATAAATGATAAAAAACCTGCCCCAAAGGCAAGAAAAAGATTGATTTCCGGCATCAAGCCCACACCTTTCAACGTATCCTTTCCAGTCTATTTTAGCAAACATTCTTTTCAACACATTCATGCATTTTTTACAATTTTTTATCCAATAATCAAAACCAGCTTCCGCTAACCCTTTTGCGCAGGTTTCTGCTGCAAATTCATGATAAAAGACACGCTGACGCGTGTCCCGAAACATTTATTTCAACTGATTTTGCATCACTTTCATCATTTGATTGATTTTCTTTTGCGACGGCTTCATGCCCATTTGCATCATCATCATTTTCAGCATTTGTTCATTAATAGGCGGATTTTTCTTCAAATAATTCATCATATATTTTCGTGCGATAAAAAAACCTAACGCCACACCGGCAATAAGAGCCAGTACAGCGATTACGATCGCCAACCAAAGTTCCATTGTCTTTCCTCCTTCATGTTGTCTATGTAACAGTGTACTAAACCATTCGATATTATACAACATTTGTTGATTATTTTCCGCTGTTTTTAACAAAATTTCTATCTTTAATCGGATGCAGCCATCCAAAACGCTCATTCGCAAAATCCATGGCGAAAAAATGCGAATTGATTTTTCGCAGCGCTTCAAAAAAAATGATTTCTGCATCAATATTTCCCGTGGAAACAAGTTCAATCAGGCGTTCTTTCAAAACAACGGAAGCGCTCCCTTGATAATTTTTCAATTGAATGGTATGGATTGGCGTTACATGCTGATAATCACTACGATGTGATAAATACGATTCCAAAAACAGGTCCACATAATGGAAGGGAATTTTTTTCGTCACATAGTGAACTTGTTTTTCCAATTGTTTAAAACTTGGGTGTTGACGGCTTGTCCATTGATACTCCTGAAACAATTGGAAAATTTTAGCTTCTCTTTGATAATAATGCTCTGCAAACTCTTTTTTTATGATATACAAAAAAAAGTGCCTCATTTGCTCACCTCATTCTAAACATACCTTTTAGTCATTATATAGGATAGATCATAAAAGGTTTGTCTGATGGCGGCAAAATGAGGCACTAATTTTGTCGTTTATTGGCGAATGAATTCTTTTACTTTTTGTACAACATTTTCAACTGTGAATCCATATTCTTTCAAAATTTTATTTTCTGGAGCCGAAGCGCCAAATTGATTGATTCCTAAAATTTTTCCTTCGTCGCCAACATATCTTTCCCAGCCAAATGGAGAAGCCATCTCAATCGCTACACGTTTTTTCACATGTTTAGGAATAACTTCATTTTTATACTCCTCCGGCTGTTCTTCAAAGCGATCCCATGACGGCATGCTGACAACTTGGACATCTATTCCTTCTGACGCTAGCGCTTTTTGAGCTTCAATTGCCAGTCCAACTTCTGAACCGGAAGCCAACAGAAGAGCTTGTGGATGGTCGGATTTTGCCGGCGAAATAACGTAAGCTCCTCTTTTTACTCCTTCTTCTGCCAACTGATCCGTTCCCTTAATCGTTTTTAAATTTTGACGTGTTAAAACGAGTGCAGTCGGTTTTGATTCAGATTGCAGCGCTTCCTTCCATGCTGCTCTTGATTCATTTCCGTCAGCAGGCCGAATCACTGAGAGGTTAGGCATTGCTCTTAAAGAAGCTAGCTGTTCAATCGGCTCATGTGTCGGACCGTCTTCACCAACCGCAATACTGTCGTGGGTAAACACATATGTAACAGGGAGTTTCATTAATGCTGCCAGTCGAATAGCCGGACGCAAATAATCAGAGAACACGAAGAACGTACCACCAAACACACGCAATCCGCCATGGAGAGCCATTCCGTTTAAAGCAGCACCCATCGCAAATTCGCGCACACCAAACCAGATGTTGCGTCCGCCATAATTTTCAACTGAAAAATCCCCTCCATTTTTAATCGTTGTTTTATTGGAACCTGCCAGATCTGCTGAACCGCCGAAGAAATAAGGAACATTTTTTGCAATGGCATTAATCACTTCTCCGGAGGAAGAACGTGTTGCAATGCTTTTGCCTTCTTCATATACCGGAAGCGATTGATCCCAATTTTCAGGTAATTCGCCACTGATGGCTAACTTTAATTCTTTTGCCAGTTCTGGATAATTGGCTTCATATTTCGCAAATAGGTCGTTCCATTCTTTTTCCTTTTGTTTTCCAGCCTCTTTTACGGTCGCTTCAAAATGTTCATATACTTCTTTAGGAACATAAAAATCATCTTCAAAAGTCCATGAATATGCTTCCTTCACGAGTTTTGTTTCTTCTGCTCCTAATGGTGAACCATGTACGGAAGAAGTTCCTCCTTTATTCGGTGATCCGTAACCGATCGTTGTTTTTACTTCAATCAAAGTCGGGCGATTTTCTTCCGCTTTTGCTATTTCTATTGCTTTTGCGATCTCCTCCACGTTATTGCCATCTTCTACCCGAATAACTTGCCAGCCTTTTGCTTGGAAACGTTGTTCAACATTTTCGGAGAAAGATTTGTTCAAATCGCCATCTAATGAAATGTCGTTCGAATCATATAAAACGATGAGGCGTCCCAGCTTCAAATGCCCTGCTAAGGAAGCTGCTTCAGATGAAATGCCTTCCATTAAATCGCCGTCACCGCAAATAACGTATGTAAAATGATCGACAATATTATATCCTTCTTTATTATATTTTGCTGCAAGATGACGTTCCGCCATCGCCATGCCTACAGCCATCGCAATCCCCTGTCCTAATGGACCTGTTGTGGCATCAACGCCCGGCGTATGCCCGTATTCAGGATGACCAGGTGTTTTGCTTCCCCATTGACGGAATGATTTTAAATCATCCATTGTTACATCATATCCTGACAGGTGCAATAAACTGTATAGAAGCATTGAACCATGTCCAGCTGACAAAACAAATCGGTCGCGATTAAACCATTTTGGATTTTCCGGGTTGTGGTTCATAAATTTCGTCCATAATGTATAAGCCATCGGTGCAGCGCCCATTGGCATTCCTGGATGGCCAGAATTCGCTTTCTCAATTGCATCGATGGATAAGGTACGGATTGTGGTAATGGATAAATCTTGAATCGTAGATGTCATCCGGATATCATCCTTTCTTCTTTGTTATCAAAACATGACATACCATTCATGTGTACATTTACAATGGATAACTTTCATATTTGGAAAATGATCCTTTTATCTTTTCAATGCAGATGTTTGTTTTTAAGTCTTTTCAGTTTTTCCGGCGTCACATCTTTTCCGGTAGGATCAATAATTGTTACATTTTTTAAAGTGTTTTTAAAATTTTGGCGAAAAGCTTCTAAGTATTGATTTCTTAACGCCTGCTGTTCAACATATTCTTCTCTTGTCAATCCCTCTCGTTTTGACTTTTTCGATAGTTCATTAATACGGTCAATTTTTTCTCTTGAAAGCATACATAGACCCCTCATTTATTTTTGCCATGCCTTCTTTATCATACTAAATGTAATGAAGGATGACAACAATATTGTTCATGTTTCTATTTTCTCTCTTTTTCATATTCTTGATACCGCCGATGGATGGTAGCTTTTGAAACATCGTATCCTAATCCTCTTAAAATTGAAGTAATCTCAGCAAACGTTAGCTTATTTTTTCGCAAACGGACGATCTCCTCAATCGGAACCTCTTTTTTCTTTCTTTCAAACGAACCGTTATGATGTCGTAAATTTTTTTCAGGACGATATCCGTTTTCCACAGCTTTTTTCATTCCGCGCTTAATTTTCATATTATGTATTTTTCTTTGGTATTCCTCAACGATGCCGACAATTTCAAGCACCATCGAATCTGCTTCTGATAATTCCAATTCCCCTCGGTGGGCAATCGTGTAAATTTTAACGCCTTGCTTCAATAAATAATGAATGATTGCAATTTTGGCATTTCCCCTGCCAATGCGCGTTTCATCCTGTACTAAAACAGCATCAATTTTTTTCTCCTTCACAGCTTGGAAAAGCTTAAACACTCCCTCCCTCTCAATGTCATAACCGCTGGCTTTTTCTTCGATCATTTCGATTACGTCCATTTCATAAAGGGCTGCCAATCGCAGCAATTCTTCCTGCTGCCGTTTTAATGAGGTTTCCTGCTCCTCCTTCACCGTGCTCACCCTTGAATAAATAACAGCTCTCATAACCGTACCCCTTACAATAATTAAAATTATTGATTGGCTAAATAGTTAGCATTGTCAAATTTCGTTTTTTCAACCGGTATCACGATCGTTTCACCAGGTTTGACAACCAGCGTCTGCAAGTCGTTTTTTTCTTGAACCCATTGAACAAAATCCGAATGCGATAAATGATCATAATCTTTATATTCATCCGCAATTTTCCATAAACTGTCTCCTTCTTGAATCACCACTCTCATATAGCCGTCAAGTTTTTCTTTTTCCCCCGTATAAGATAGAGCTAAAATGCAAGCAGCCAGAACGACAAAAAAAGAAAAAATATAAGAAAACGTAAGCTTGTTCATGCACGTATCCTCCTTATACAGAATGTTTGTTCGCATTTCGTTGCTTTCAGTATAAATGAGAACAAACGTTTCTGTCAACAGCCATTTCGAACTTATGTTTGCTTTTTAAGGAAAAACATGCTATAATCAGCACAAATTAGATATAACTGAGGTGCTTGTTATGTCAACCAAATTGTCAAAAAGACAACAAGATATTTTGAATTTTATTAAAGAAGAAGTGCGAAAGAAAGGATATCCGCCTTCCGTAAGAGAAATTGGAGAAGCTGTAGGCTTGGCTTCCAGTTCAACGGTCCACGGTCATTTGGAAAGGCTGGAAAGCAAAGGGCTCATTCGCAGGGATCCTACAAAGCCCAGAGCGATTGAAATTTTGGACGAGGACAATAGCCGTTCGATGGCGAACAAAGTGATCAATGTGCCGATTATCGGTAAAGTCACCGCAGGGCTTCCGATCACAGCCGTTGAAAACATTGAGGAATATTTTCCTCTTCCCGATCACTTTGCTGCAAGCGACGATCAAATTTTCATGCTGGAAGTTGTCGGAGAAAGCATGATTGAAGCGGGAATATTGGATGGGGATTTAGTCATCGTAAGGCAGCAACAAACTGCCAATAATGGTGATATTGTAGTAGCGTTGACAGAGGAAAACGAAGCGACGGTTAAAAGGTTTTTCAAAGAAAAAGATTTCATACGTTTGCAGCCTGAAAACTCAACAATGGAGCCAATCATTTTAAAAAATGTCACAATCCTTGGCAAGGTGATCGGACTTTATCGTTCGATCCATTGAAACCGCCCCACCTTTGGGGCCATTTTGCCTGCGCCGATTAACCACTGATGGCCTCTTTCATAAAAGATATTGGCTCACATAATAAATATTATTTATATCTTTTCTCAATCTTTTATTTATCTTTGAATGAGCGGCGTTCCCCATTCTTTCCAATGTGGGATGGGAACCGTACACCGATCTGTCTTAATACGGAGGACAGAAAAAGGATATAAAGATAAATGAAAATATTCTGCAAATCTTACGATTACGCAGGGGTGTCATTATGTTCTATCATCTAGCGGGGAAAATTGTGCTCTTTATTCTTCATCTTTTTCGACTGCTGGAAGTCAGAGGGAAACAGCATATTCCAGCAAATCAACATTTTATCGTTACCTGTACACACCGCAGCTGGCTGGATGTTGTGATGCTTGCAGCTGCGTTATACCCAACACAAGTTCACTACATGGCTAAAAAAGAACTTTTTCAGTCGACGCCAGTTAAATGGTTTTTAAGAAAACTGAACGCTTTTCCGGTAAATCGGGAAAATCCCGGACCAAGCGCTTTAAAAACTCCAATGAAACTGCTAAAAGAACATAAAGTAGTAGGTATTTTCCCTAGCGGTACGAGAACAGATGGAGAAGTGCCTTTAAAGAGAGGGGCCGTCACCATTGCCTTGAAGGCGGATGTTCCAATCCTGCCTGCAAGCTATCATGGGCCAAAAAATATCAAGGAGCTATTCAGCGGCAAAAAAGCAATCGTAACGTTCGGCGAACCGCTGCATTTGAATTATACGGGAAAAGAGTTGAACAGAAGTGATCAATTCAGTTTTTCTCTCCAACAATTGGAAAAACGAATAAAATCTCTCGATCAGCTCTATTAACCTCAAATGAACAACAGCTTGCCCTTTATATGACAAGCTGTTGTTTGCATACGTTAAGCACTTACAAATCAAGTTCCTTCCACTTATTCGTTTTCAACGGCGGTTTATATGAACGAAGTCTCTCAAGCAGAATTGAAGGATTGCTTTCATAAATTAGAAATTCTTTATGATTTTCAGGCATAAAGCCTCCTTCAACAGCATTTTCGATCATTTGGATAAGCGGTGAATAGTATCCTTCCACATTTAAAAGCGCAACGGGCTTCTGGTGAATGCCAAGTTGTCCCCAACTTACGGCTTCAAAAATTTCTTCAAACGTTCCATAACCACCAGGAAGAGCTATAAACGCATCGGATAGTTCACCCATTTTCGCTTTTCTTTCATGCATATCCTTTACTTCATAAAAGTTTGTAAGATGTTGATGGACGACTTCTCCACGAAACAAATTGGTCGGCATGACTCCTGTCACACGACCACCTAAATCTAACACGGTGTTGGCGATTACCCCCATCAACCCGATTTTTGAACCGCCATAAACAAGTTCCAATTTATTTTTTACCAATTCCCTCCCAAGTTTAATGGCGGCTTCTTTATACTGCGGTTTTGACCCTGTATTTGAACCGGCAAAAACACATACACGCTTCATTTTTTGACCACTCCTCTTCCGTAGCTATTATATCAAAAAAAGAAGTGTGTAAATTGAAGAAAAGTCTTTTCCATAGTTCGTATAAAGCTCTCTTTCAGCCCAAATTTGTTCAGCCGCTTACGAACAATGAAATTTAGCGGAACTTGTATGCTTTGAAAAAACGGCTCGTTTAGAAAAAATGTTGCAAACAAGTTAAAACAGAAGTCTTGTATAAATATTAATTAGAGTTAAATGGGGTATTCGATAATGGATTTCATTCAAAAAAAGAAAAATTTAATTGAATTCGTTTTATGGCCGGCATTTTCTATTAAATACGTTTTCTACGAAGACTTTTGGATAAAGACGGATTTTTTTATAGTCGAATCCATATAAAAAGGATTTCTCCTGCAAACGAAATCTTTTCAGGATATCAAAAAGCTCTCGAATTATTTTATCAATCAGCACCGTCCGAAAGCGGAAAAATTACATCAAAAGATTAGGTTTTGGTTCAGAGTAATGTAAACAATTGACCAACAATAACAATTAAAAAAAGCTAATCGGCCGTTGACCGATTAGCCTGCCTTCATTACTCATTTCCTTTTTTCACCCATTCGGCAATGGCCACTGTCCGCTTTGCTTGATGTTTGACAGCATCTTTGACATTTTCCATCATGTTTCCGTTTTGGTCGACTGTTACGCTTGTCCCATAAGGATTCCCGCCAGATGTAAATGCGGAAGCATCCGTGTAGCCAGGTGCGGCAACGATTGCCCCCCAATGAAACATTGTCGTGTAAAGCGATAATATCGTTGCTTCCTGTCCTCCGTGACTGTTTGAAGCAGACGACATCGCGCTGACGACTTTATTGATTAGTTTTCCATTAGCCCAAAGGCCGCCGGTAGTATCTAAAAACTGCTTCATTTGCGATGGTACGTTTCCAAAACGAGTAGGGACACTAAAAATGATCGCATCTGCCCATTCCAAATCCTCTAAAGTCGCCTCCGGTACTTCTTTTGTTGCTTCGACATGCGCCTTCCAGGCAGGATTTGAATCAATGGCAGACTGTGGAGCTAATTCTCGTACTTTTAATACTTTGACTTCCGCTCCTGCCTCTTTCGCTCCTTCTTCTGCCCATTTCGCCAATTGATAATTTGTTCCTGTGGAGCTGTAATAAATAACTGCTAATTTTATATTTGCCACATAAAACCCTCCAGTTAACAATAAATAAACCAATTTTATACTATTTAACATACCCTTCATCCATTTTTTTATGTTTTTATTGGCAGTTTTTTTGAAGCTTTTGATACCACCCAAAAGCAGCTTCGACTTCTGTATTAGTGAGCTGATGGCCACCGCTTTCCCAATGTAAATAAACTTTTGCATTTGCGTTTGTCAGCAAGTCATGCAATTCCACCGTCTCTTCAGGAGAACAGATCGGATCGTTTTTCCCTGCAGAAATAAACACGTTCATACTTGTCAAATCAGGCAATTCAATTCCTCTCCGCGGCACCATCGGATGGTGCAAGATTGCAGCAGAAAAAGTATCTTGATAATGAAACATTAAACTGGCAGCTATATTCGCTCCGTTTGAATAACCAATAGCGATGATCTTTTTCCGATCAAATTTATATGTTTCAGCAGCATCGTTCAAAAATTCATACAATTCTTTTGTGCGGAAAACGAGATCTTCTTCGTCAAACACGCCTTCCGCCAGTCTTTTAAAAAACCTAGGCAAACCATTTTCCAACACATTCCCCCGCACGCCTAAAACAGACGCTTGGTCATCAATTCTTTCCGCAAGGGGCAACAGGTCATATTCATTTCCTCCTGTTCCATGCAGCAATAAAAGCGTTGGTTTGGACAAATCTTTTCCTTTTCGAAAAATGTGCTTCATTTTTTCCTCTCCTTTGCAGAATGGATTTACTTTGCTTTCAGTTCGCGGACATTGATTGGAATTAAAACTTTTTCAAGTTCATCACGATATTTCTCATATTGTTCCGGCAGCTTTAATTTTTCTCCAAGTTTATCAAGCGGCTCATCAATTAAAAAACCAGGAGGATCTGTTGCAATTTCAAACAAAATCTCACCATGTTCTCGGAAATAAATGGAATTAAAATATTTTCTGTCTTGGACTGGAGTGACACCATACCCTTCACTATGCAACAAAGTTTTCCAATTCATTTGCTCTTCGTCGTCTTTTGCTCTAAAGGCAATATGATGAACAACACCTGAACCCATGCGTCCTCTTCCCGATGGGGTTGTTTTCAAATCAATGATATTGCCGATTTCGCTTGCAGTTCGGAATCGGAGAAAGCCTCCGTCCTTCCCCATTGGCTGCAAACCTAAAATATTTTCAAGCAATTGAGCAGTTTTTTCAGGCTGAGCCGATAACAAAGTGGCTCCAAAAAATCCTTTAATTGCAACATCTGTTGTGATTCCGCCAAATTCCCAATCATTCAAGCTGCCTTCTTCCTGTTCCACCAATTCCAAATTCAAGCCATGCGGGTCTTTGAACTGTATAAAGGTTTGTCCAAACCGATCTGCCGTCGTATAAGGAATTTGAAAAGCTTCCAATCGCTCCTGCCAAAAATTGATCGAACCTTTTGGGATGGCGTAGGCCGTCGTCCCGACTTGCCCGTTGCCAATTCGGCCAGGATACGCTTCCGGCCATGGAAAGAACGTTATAAGCGTTCCGGGGCTTCCGGTTTTGTTTCCAAAATAAAAGTGGTATGTGCCCGGATCATCAAAGTTCACCGTCTTTTTCACTAATCTTAATCCAAGAACTCCAGCGTAAAAATCGACATTTTCTTGAGGATGACCGACAATCGCAGTTATATGATGAATACCAGATGTTTTTTGGATCATTTTTATATACTCCTTTTTCCTATATTTTTTCAAAACTTTGCTTTCCTGAAAATATTTTGAATTCGAGATAATTTTATCAATAGAGAACAACGGTGTCAAAAATTCCATCCTGATCTTCAGTGAAACAAAAAAACGCCGCCACCCATTGTGACGGCTTATGATTTTTCCGCTTCAGATATAGCAACCAACTGCATTTTGCTCTTGCCTGAAACAAAATAATAAATGAAGAAAACAACTAAAATAACCGCACCGGCCAGCAAATATACATGTTGATAACCGAACTTTAAAGCAACGAGCCCTAACAAATACGATCCGATTGCAACGCCGATGTCAAAAAAAGTAAAATAAGTAGCGGTTGCATAGCCGCTTCTCTCCGGCAATGCCGACTGCACACAAAGCGTCTGCAGGCTCGGTACAATCGCTCCATAGCCAAAACCAATAAAAACCCCCGAAGCTAAAAACAAAGCAACCGAATTGACAAAAGCCAATAAACCAAACCCGATCATAAAGCTAAAAAACCCCGGTATTAAAATAAACTTTGGTCCCTTAAGGTCATACAGCCTTCCTGTAAAAGGTCTTGTCAGAAGCATGACAGCGGCAAACAGCACAAAAAATGTGCTGGACCATGCTAAAAGGTGTTTTTGTTGAGCATAGATTGACAAATAGGACAAAACGCTTGAATAAGAAAATGCAACAAGTGATGCAAGCAAGGCAATCGGAACAGCATTTTTTTCAAACAAATTGTTAAGCGAAATCTTCAACATCGACTTATCTTTTATATGTTTGGGCTGCAATGGAATTGCTAGAGCAAAAAAAGATCCGGCAGCCATCAATATGCTCAAAGCGTAAAATAAAACTTGAAATGAATACGCCTGGATGAAAAACAGCGCAATAAACGGCCCTAATACGATCGCTAAATTTGTAGACATCGCATAGTATCCAAGCCCCTCTCCCCGGCGCTGTGCAGGGACATGATCAGCAGCTAATGAACCGCTTGCTGTCGTCGCAACACTAAACCAAATACCTTGGAAAAAGCGCAGCAGCAAAAGACCATAAAATGAATGAATAAATGCATACAAAATAGTACATAGCAAATAAAAGAAAAGACTGATCCACAACATTTTCCGCTTGCCGAACCGATCCAACAAAATACCTGTAAACGGGCGAACGACAATGGCCGAAAGCAGAAAGATGCTCATCAACAAACCCGCTTCATCATCAGTCCTTCCCATCTCTCCTTTCACATAAAGCGGCAACGTTGACACAAGTCCGTAAAAAACTAAAAACACCGCCATGTTCGTTAAGAATAAACTGATAAATACTTTCGTCCAAATCCGTTCTCTTGCCAAATATCTCACCTTCCTAGTTCATTTTTTGCAGCGATAATGGATTAATAAGAACCAATGATCATAAATATAATTCGGAACCCGAAATTTGTAAAGTTCCATACAACGTTTCTAAAAATGAACAGAAGAGAATATATTACCAACATTCCTGACTTCACGTGTTTGTCCAACAAAGGGAAATTTTTTTTGCAACTGCTTATCGTTGTATCTTTTTTTATACGAATACAATCGATGGCGCTCTTTAACAGTTTTTCAACACCGAAACAAACGCCACCAAAAAAAACGAAGGCAGGATGCGTAGTTCCTGCCTTCGTTTTTTTAAGAAATGTTTGCCAACTCGATCTCCACTTCTTTTCCAAGTTTTGACGATTTAATAATTCCGTCTATGATCGCTTGATTATATAAGATTTCCTCCCCAGGTATGGGAGCTGGTTTATTTTCTTTAATGGCTTCGACAAAGTCTCGGACTTTTTCATAAAAGATATCTATATTTTGGGATATAACCGGTATGCTTGTTTCTGCATGCTGTCCATTGATATCGTGAAAAAGAGTCATGGAGCCGATGCCGCCGTCCCATACGCCGCTCCATGGCCCGCTGCCGGCTGGAGTCAGCTTTAAACCCGCTTCCGTCCCGAGAAAAAGGGTCGGCCCTAAAGAGTCCATATGCATTGCCCATGAAATTTTGAAATTTAACACTTTCCCGCCTTCTAAACGGATAAGGGCAACCCCAAAATCTTCGACCTCGAAATTTTCCGCTTGGTCATAATACATTGGATTCGTTCCAATGTAGTTGGATGTGTAAGCAGAGACTGTCAGTGGTTTTGGATTGCCAAGCGTGTTTAAGGCAAGATCTAAAGAATAACAGCCAATATCCGCGATCGAACCCGCACCGGCCAGATCTTTATTGATGAATGTTCCTCCAGGTATCCCTCTCCTGCGGCCGCCGCCTGTTTGTATATAATAAACGTTTCCTAGAACTCCTGATTGTACGATGTCTTTCACTACTTTCATATTTGGATCGTATCGAGGTTGAAATCCGACAGATAATATTCGCCTGTTTTGTTTAGCCGTTTTAACCATATCGATTGCTTGTTCCAGACTGACTGACATCGGCTTTTCAACTAGGACATGCTTTCCTTCCTTGAGAGAATCGACACTCGTTTCATAGTGCGCTCGGTTTGGAGTGCAGATGCTTACGCCATCTAACTCCAGCTCCAAAAGTTTGCGATGATCATCAAAGGCTTGAGCGCCTTCTAAATTTAGGTTATCAAGAAATTTCTTTGATTTTCCTGGAATAATATCCGAAACAGCTACGATTTTTACATCCGGCATTTTCTTGTAAGACTTTGCATGGAGAGCGGCAATTCCTCCGCTGCCAATAATTCCAATCTTTATTTCTTTTTGCGGCATCTTAAACATCCTCTCTTTAAAATGACTGTTGATGAAAACTATAATTTCCACACATTTGAAAACTGCTTGCATTTCGATACTTTTTTGCTAGAAAACAAGCTCCTTCATTTCTTTTCCCCAATTCGTTCAATCAAATAATTTCCTGCCCTATATACCGATTCAGTAAATTGTATAACCTTGAGCGCAATTTCACCTTTCATATCATCCGGCTTGTGCCCCAATATGGTATCGATAAAATTTTTGTCTGGATTGGTTGTTGGTTCAGGAATATTTGGAATCATTGGCTCTTTGCCATACTGGCGGACAGTGATTTTCCCCATATCGTAAAAAATTGCACCGGATTCTCCGCAAAAAACATAAGACTCATACCAACACGGCGCATCGCCAACAATATTCAAACTGCCAATGGTTCCATCCGTAAATTTTATCGTAGTAAAAGAATTTATTTCCACCTCACACTCCCTGAGCGAGATATTGGTTTTTACTTCTTCTGGTTCTAGGCCCGTCGACCATAAGATCACATCAATGATATGGCTTCCGGAATCCATCAGCATGCCTCCGCCCGACAAAGAAGGGTTTTGCCTCCAAGTATGCTCAGTCAGCTGTTTCCAATCTTGATATAAGGATGCGTTTATCGAAGTTAATCTCCCTATCGTTCCATTTTCGATGCAATTCTTGATGAAAAGAAATTCCGGCATATAATGGCGCTGATAAGAAACTTGCAAGATTTTATTTTTTCTTTCCGCCAGTTCCATTAATTTTTTTGCTTCTTCGGAGCTGCATGTCATCGGTTTCTCAACTAATACATGACAACAGGCATTCAAGCAATCTTTTGCCTGGACAAAATGCCAAGTATGCGGCGAGCATAAGACAACAGCATCTAGCGCAACTTTTTCAAGCATCTCCTTATAATCGTTGAACTCTAATACTTCCCTTAAATTGTGTTTTCCGATCAATTCCCGCCTGTTTTGTGCAAGTGGATCCACAACGGCTGTAATGATAACATTTTTCAACTGCAACAAATGTTTCGCATGAATATGCGAAATGTCGCCAGCCCCAATCATCCCAACCCTTATTTGTTTCACGTGTAATCTCCCCCATAATAGAAAAAGGCTAAAATTGGCCATTGTTCATGGTTATTAGTCATGCTGAACTTTGATCCTCGCCCTTGATAGACTAATCACATTTTTTCGACTATTCGTCAATTGCAATGGCAATGATTCTCGTTCAATTTCTGTTAAAACATGCCTTAACGTGGAGTTTCATAAATTTTTTGACACTGCCAACAAAGCGCTATTGAAAAAATGTTTCTAAATACGTTTTTGCTTTTATAATCCCTTTTGCTTCCGCCTCCGCCGTGCCCCAGAAACGATGATCCTCCAATTCAATGCTGATCGGTCCTTGATAATTCAACTGTTCTAGACGAACTGCCACTTTTCCCCAATCGACTTCTCCATATCCTGGGATGGTGTAACGCCAAGACCCTTCGGAAAAACGATATTTCACATGAAATGTTGCGGGAAGGACGCCATAGTAATACTGTTCATTGAATAGAAGTTCCGTATCTTTGCCATGACAGTAAGTGATTCTGTCGCCGAACTCATGTAATACCCTTAAATAATCAATGCCTAATCGAACTAAATGGGAAGGATCAAAATTTAAACCAAAGTGATTTGAAGGTATGGCGTCAAACATCGCTTTCCACATTTCGGGTGTGCAACCGATTGCCGGGTATTGAGGGGCTGGGCCGGGCCAGCCTTCAAGGGCGAAAAATACATTTTCCTTTTCGGCATGTTTCACAACCTCCGGGAAAGTTTCCTTCCAAATGCTAAAGCTGTCCTGCCTCGATTGATGAAAATCTTCCGGAACAAGGCAGATAAACAGCACCTTCCCTCCTAATCTTGCAACATCGGTAATTTGTTGTTTTATTTTTTCAACTGCTTTTGCCCTTGCAACATCATCTTTACTTAGCAATTTCGTTGGCCCAACCGCTTCGGCGCCATCGACCGATCCCACTTCGAGGCCTGCTTCCTCGAACATTCTTTTTATCTCGGGGGTCAGCTGAGGAACATCCACCACATCAAGCCCAATATCTTTTGCAAACTCCAAAACGCTTTTTAAACCTTTTGAACCTAATTTTGGCGGTATTCTCATTCCAATTTGACGGCTCATTTTTTCCCTCCTAAATTATCATCCTTTTATGCCGCTGAAAGTGATTCCTTTAAGAAACGTTTTTTGCAAAAAGAAAAACATCACTAAGATCGGGAGCGTCATCATGGTCGAAACTGCCATCATCAGCCCCCACTCAGACCCTTTTTGACTTTGAAATTGCTGCAACCCTAAGGACATCGTATAAGCAGATTCATTTGTTAAATACAATAGCGGCCCAATAAAATCAGTCCAGCTGGCCATGAATTGAAATAAACCGACAGCCAGTACGGCCGGCTTTGCCAACGGCAGCATTATGCGCCAATAAATGCGAAATTCGCTGGCCCCATCTATTTTTGCCGCATCCCGCAGTGTATTCGGTATTCCAAGGAAAAACTGTCTTAACAAAAAAATAAAAAAAGGTACTCCAAAAAAACTGGGGACAATCAATGGCAAAGGCGTTCCAACCCAGCCGATTTTATTAAACAAAAGAAACAGGGGGATCATGGTTACTTGACCGGGAATCATCATAACGGCTAGCGTTGTAAAAAATAAAATATTTTTCCCCTTCCACTGCAGCTTTGCAAAGCTATAAGCTGCTAGCGGACATGAAATAATTACTCCTAATGTGCTAAAAACAGTGATGATGACAGTGTTTTTAAAATAGGTAAAAAAAGGAATGTACTCCATCGCATCAAGATAATTCGACCATACGATTGGGTTGGGGATCCATTTCGGAGGAAATGCAAAAATTTGTGAATGCGATTTTAACGAAGTTGAAATCATCCATATAAATGGTATTAAAAAAAAGATGGCTGCCATCAGCAAACAAGCGTGCGCCAAAAAAACTTTAAAACCTTTCACCGTCTTTGGACTCAACTTATCTCCCCTCCTATTTGCCCTGATAATGCACCCAACGCTTGGAACTGACAAATATCAATAATGTTAAAAGCATAATGACAACAAACAAAATCCATGCCATTGCAGAAGCATACCCCATTTTAAAAAACTTAAAGGCATTATCGTATAAATACATGACATAGAATGTGAGTGAATTGGCAGGGGTTCCTTGACCTTGAGTAAGAGTGTACGGCAATGTAAATTGCTGAAAAGCGCCGATGACCCCCATCACCAGATTATAAAAAATAACGGGAGTTAATAACGGCAAGGTTACGTGCAACGTTTTTTGCAACCAGTTCGCCCCGTCCACCTCTGCAGCTTCATAATATTCATCGGGGATGTCTCCCAGCCCGGCTAAATAAATGACAACTGCTTGGCCGATTCCCCATAAAGACATTAAAATCAAAGAAGGTTTCGACCATATTTCACTTCCAAGCCATGAAGGACCCGTTATCCCTATTAAATCTAATAAACCGTTGATCAGGCCAAAACCCGGGTTTAACAGCCACATCCACAAAACCGCCATAGCTACTTGAGGAACAAGCGTCGGCAAAAAATAAATCGTTCGATACAACGCCATTCCTTTTACTTTCATATTGAGCATCATAGCCAAGGCAACACCAAAAAAAATGCTCAAAGGAACAAAGAAAATAACAAAATAAATGGTGTTGTATATAGATTTCCAAAATAAAGGATCTTTTGCCAATTGTTTATAGTTATCCAGCCCTACAAATTCCCCTGATTGCAGGATGCTGTATGTCGTAAAGCTGAAATAAATGGAAGCAAGCAATGGAAAGGCATAAAACAACAGCAATCCTAAAATCCAAGGTGCTGCAAATAGCCAGCCGCTTAAATTTGAACCGAACTTGCTGCTCCTTTTTTTGAAAACGATCATTTTACGCCGGGCTGTCTGTTTTTCAATGACGGGCAAGATGTTTCACCTCCGTTATCAAATCGCCCACGGCAGTGTGGCCATTCTGCCATGGGCAGAGTAATCTTTATTTGCTTAACGCTTTATTTACTTTATCTGTCACTTTATCTAGATTTTCTTTCGGAGTGCCATTTCCCCTTGTGGAGTTTTCAACCGCATCTGCTAATTCGTTCCAAAGAAGAGATCCTTCTGAAATATTCGGGCGATGGCGGGATTTCGGCAAGATGTCGATAAATTCTTTCAAGATCGGATCCTTTTTGTAACCTAACTCCTCATTAACGGAATCAATGACCGAGAAGTCTTTTGCGATCTTGCTGAATATCTTTTGCCCTTCTTCACTTCCAAAAAATTTGACGAACTCCCAAGCAGCTTCAACATTTTTTGCTCCCTTCGGTATGACAACCGACCATCCCCCTGACCATGTGGTAAAATTGGTTCCTGAAGGAGTTGGGATAGGTGTTACACCATAATCCATTTCGGGGTTAAATTTTTCAATGGATGAAATGGAAAACGGTCCGCTAACTTGCATGCTCAGTTGACCGGAAATAAAGGGATCCATTGCGCCGGTTCCTTGTGAATCTGTGAATCCGGCAATATCTTCTACGTCATATTTCTTGGCAAAATCGGTTTCCCATTGAAGCGCTTCAACAATTTTAGGATGATTGGCTGTAACCTTTCCTGTCTTTGGATCATAAAACTCGCCGCCAAATGCCCATCCCCATGTATAAAGCCAGCCTTGCCCGTACCATGGAATGAAACCAATACGCTCAAACCGCCGCCCTTTTTTGATGGTTAATTTTTCTGCTGCATCCTCAAGCTCTTGAATCGTTTTTGGCGGATTTTCAGGATCCAATCCGGCCTTTCGAAAGTGGTCTTTATTGTAGAAAAGCAAGCGGGAATCAGTCGTCGTTGGAATTCCGTAAAGCTTTCCATTATAAACAGCTTCATCCCAAGCAAATGGATAGTACTTTTCCTTTGAGATCCCGTCTTTTTCGGCTAATTCTGTTAAATCGGTCAATGAACCTTGATCCGCCCATGAAGCAATTTCAAACCGGTCAAAATAAGCGACATCCGGCGGATTTCCCCCAGCAATCGCTGTTAACAGTTTTTCATTTTGGCCTTCCCCTTGATTTGCAATATAGACACTGTTAATCTTGATATCAGGGTGTTTTTTTTCGAATGCCTTGACAACTTCCTTCACAGCTTCTCCAGTTATATCTGTCATAGGGTGCCAAAATGTAACCGTTGTTTTCTTTGATTCATTAGAGCCAGTTTGGCTGTTCGAGCAGCCTGCGAAAATCAAGGACAAGAAAGAAAGAAAAATAAAGGTGCAGCGAAGTTTTTTAAATAACATTCTGAATTTTCACTCCTTATTGAATTTTCTAAAAATAATAGTCAGAATCCTCCTTTCTTTTTTAAGAATACGCTTTCATTTTTTATTGCGTTGGGGGGTTGCAAACCATTTTGACTACAAACCCCATCTCTCTCTTTTTGTTATATACAATTTAAATGAATATTACATATATGTCAATATGATTTTTCATAATTTTCTTACAATTTTTCGACTTGATTGACCGGTGATCAGTTCAAAGTTGATATTATAATGTTTAGGCTCCAAATGATTTTTTAATTGGTCGATCAGAAGATCAACTGCTTTTTTTCCAATCTCCTTTTCTCGTTGCTGAATATGCGTGTAAAAATGTTTGCCATCGCGCGCCGGCGGCGAATCAAAGCAAACAACCGAATAGTCATCTGGGATTTTTTTATTTAGTAAAGCGACTGCATTTTCAATCAGTTCGGCAATGCCGTACTCACAAGCAATCATTCCGGTAATTTCATGATTTTTTTCTAAAAATTCTTTTATCATCAAGATTTCTTTCTCTTTCATTTGCCAGTGATTTTCCGAATGTTGATATTGCGGCATCGTGCTGTAAAAATTGTTCAAAATATAATGATGGTCAAGCTTTAAGCCATTTTCCGCAACAGCGATGTGAAAACCTAAAATCCTGTCTTCAATGGAGGAAGTCCCGTACTCGGGCGGCGATAGAAAAGCAATTTTTTCATGCCCCAATTCTATTAAATGCCTTGTCAGGACAATCGCAGCTTCTCTATTATCCAAACTTACAGAACTGGCAGGTATTCCTTTTATGTACCGATCGACAAAAACTACCGGAAATTGGTTTCCTACTAATTTTAATAACTCATTATTGTAGTGGACACCGTGAACTGGAAAAACAATCAAACCGTCCACTTTTGCTTCATCGATCATCGCCGCAATGGCCTGTTTCTCTTCTTCCACCCTACCCAACGTTCTTCTGAAAAGGAAATGGCATCCGTATTCTGTCACCGTTCTTTCCATTGCTTTTACCAATCCCAACCCGAACACTTCACCAAAATCAGGTATGATCAATCCAATGGTATGACCTTTTTTGGGCGCCGATTGGGAGTCAGAAAGAGAGCTAATCGATGACCTCACAAAAGAGCCTTTCCCCCTGTATCTTGTAATCATGTTTTGCTCAACCAACAGATCAAGAGCTTTTTTCGCAGTAATTCTGCTCACATTATACATTTCCACCAATTCATGCTCTGTCGGCACTTTATCATTTTCTTTCAACGTTCCGTTTTTAATTTTGGCTAAAATGTCCATATAAATTTTTTCATATAATTTTTCCAACGATATCACCTTGATATATTTGATATATACAATATATCAATCAAACAAATGAAAAGCAAATAGTATTTCACTTTTCTAAAGTAGTATTCGGCTTTTCCCTTTTTTACAACTTTCAATCGCCACTGGAGGCATATTTCATGTCATAACCGATCTGGAAATGTTTGTATGACATTTTTTCAGGCGGTCCACGTCCTATTTCCGTTTCAGAACAACGTGTTGATAGGCCGGCCATACCTTGCCTTGCTATTTTATTTCTTGCCATCCTTCTTGTGAGGTTCAATATCGAAAAATTCAAAAAAATCATCGATATGTTCATTTTTGTCTTTTATCGCCCATTTTGCTATGATGAGTTCCACAAGACATAACCCGACTAATGTGAAAAATCCCACTAACATCTTCATTCCCCCTTTCCTTTGTCACCACGAACATAAAATATGAAACGCGTTTCATGTCAAGAATTTTTTTAGAAAGGAGTTCAAAGATGGCCAATATCCGTGAAATTGCCAAACTGGCAAGTGTTTCTGTTGCGACCGTTTCACGAGTGCTGAATCATCATCCGTACGTGAGCCAGGAAAAAAGAGAAGCTGTTTTAAAAGTGAGGAAGAACTGAATTATCAACGAAATGTTGTTGCTGTCCTCCTCAAACTTGATCGGGGTTGTTTTGCCGTTGATCGACCATCCCTGCTTCAGCCGATTGTCGATCTCATGGGGATTACAACCATCGATATTCCGATCAAAAAAATGGGGCAATTGGCGGTGCAAGCTATTATCCATAATGATGAAAAAAAGAAACAATGACATAAATAACTTACATTGCCTTTTCAATTGATCGAACGGCAAACCGTCTAAAGCAAAGAAAGCCGCCTCCCCTTTTAAACGATAAACAACTGTTGGCAATGCCTCTCTGTTAATCGGAAGGCGGCTTAGTTATCGATAGCGGCAAATGCTATTCCTGAAAAAACGTTGTTTCATTCATTCATTTGCTTTTTGTCCGGAAAAGATTCGCGAAAACGGTCTTTCAACCATTTTACCATTTTGCCTCGATTCCAGCCTGTTTCCGTTTCCTTCAAAGATTTAATACGCCAGTACATCGGCGGGTGGATCATAAACTGAAATTCAAACAAGCGCATAAACCATGAATCTCTTTCCAGTAATGAATGGTTCCCCTCCCCTTTTTGCAAATCGTACGTTTTCGCTTTCTGAAACAGTTCATCTTGCTTAGCAGCCAAAGCTGTTAAACCGTCAGCCATTTGCTGATTGCCATGATCAAGCAATACAGCGCCTAAATGATCGGCACGCACTTCCATCCATTGGGACAGAAGCGACTGAATAAACGGAAACAGAAGAAGGAAAAACCATATGGTCAAAAACAGCAAAAACTGCTGTCCTTTAAGGAAAGTATATATCCAATAAACAAATAAAACGACCAAGCCGATCACCGCCATCCTCATGAATTGTCCGATGAAGATATCCCTTTTTTTAACATGGATTGCTTCATGAGCCAAAATTGCTTCAATCGCTTCGATCGGCAGCTTCAGCGTTTCCGTCGTTAAAGTGATCATTGAGCGGCCAATGTTGGCTCCAGCCGCAAAACCGTTCAATTCATTTGTTTCCGTCTGATAAATGTTCACATTGGGAATGCCCGCTTTTTCCAGCACTTTTTTGGCAGCCGAAAGAACATCTGGATCCTCAACCTTTTTTACATCCAATGCGATTTTTAACAACCGATCTGAGATATAGAGATTAAACGCCCAATAAAAGAATGCTGCCATCACCATCACCCAAACGGGAACGTTAAAGAATGATAAGATGACGATCAATGTCGTGTAAGCGCCGACACCTTTCACGGATATCGCAAAATAGCCTTTTCCAAGCAATCTTTTCAAATTTTTCGGGTGGTAAAACGGAAGCACTTCCACTTGTTTGATTTCGGATGTCTCCGCTTGTTTTTCCGTCCTGTTGAAGGCTGAAAGCCATGAAGGATCATTTTTTACATTCAAATAGACAGTTTCCCCTGAAAAAGTGAGTTTTAGTGTTTTTCCCATGCTTGTTGTAAAATCCTGATTTGTCGAAAACAATGTAAATAATGGAAACAATTTTAGCACATCTACATTTGTTTCCATATTGGCCTCTATCAGCTCAGAAAACGGGTACCGTTTCGGGCTGATTTTCGATAATAAATAGAGACAATTGGTCTCTTTGCTGACAAAAACCTCCAGATTGTGGAAAATAGAGGCTTTTTTTAACATTTGACAAATTAACACAACATTTGCAAATAACAATACAGTCGACAAAACAGAATATGAAGAACCAAAAACGAAATAAATGATCGATATTCCAATGATGACGAATGTAAACAGAAAATCAATGAACAAGCGCACAGGATTTTTGATCAGCTCGATTTTTTCTGATTCTGCCTTATGCAGCTCATTTTTCATTTTTTCATAGCCGTCTTCGTCTGAAAATGTTATTGAGTACATCAAAAATGAATAAACTAGACAGGAAATGATACTAATCGCATTATTCCATTGAAACGATTGAAATAAAAAAACAGCCGCAATGATTGCCAGAATGGCTTCCATTGCCAACAAGACTTTGGAAGAAACATATTTCTCTAATTGCGTGTGGAGAAAAGCCAACACGATGCCGGCGATAACAGCCGCTACCATCCACCAAATATTCAACCTTTCCACCTTCTTTCATGAATTTTTGATGTTAAAAATATAAAAGCCAAACCGATCGCTTTGCATTTTCAAGTCTACTCTCTGTCGTCGTTTGCTTTGTTTACATAAATCACGAAAATAAACGATTGAAAGCGATGGATTAAACAGGAGATTTACATTCCTCCCATTGAAATAAAAACGCCATTTTTCTTTTCCTCTTCCTCCACTTTAATACTGCCAGCTGTTTTACGTTTTCCTTTCATAAAACGTTTCAATTCACTTCGGAAAATATCCATTTCCATTTGCAAAATGGATACAGGAATTTTCTTTTTATACTCCTCAAGTCTTAGATGAAAATATAGCTCAAGTACATTATGAGATATTTTGATAACCGGTAAGATGAATCATGAAAGGAGGGCATAAAAGTGAAAAAAATTGGACTTCTGGCAGTTGGCGTGGTTTGTGCTATCCTTTTAGCCGCTAACCTTGGGGCTGTTGCTGGGCTTTTCATCAGCTTGATCATCCTCTACTTTGCTTTTAAACAATTTTTGAAATCCGAATCGGCCGTAAAAAAAGTATTTTGGGCAATAGTTGGGCTGATCGCATTAAGTGTTTCTGCAGCAAACGTTCCGGCTATTGTCGGTCTCGTCGCCGCATATGTCCTATTTGTTGTATACAAAAAATGGGGAAAAACACAACAACTGATAGTTGAAGAAGAGGATCCGTTTACCAATTTCGAAAAGCAATGGGAAACTTTAAAACGACAATTATAAATGATAATGGAGGGAAAAACATGAGCAATCTGTTAACACGTTTGAAAAATGTCATCATGGCTGATTTGAATGAGTTGCTGGATAAAAAAGAACAACAAAATCCGATCGCCTTGTTAAATGAATATTTGCGTCAATCCGAACAAGAAGTGAAAAAAGTGGAAAGGCTCATTGAACGCCAACGTTTATTAAAAGACGAATTGGCAAAGGAATACTACCTTGCTCAAAAACTTGCGGAAAAACGAAAATACCAAGCGGAAATTGCCTTAAAAGCGCAAGAACCAGCCTTGCATCAATTTGCGGCAAATGAAGAAAACATTTATCATGAGCGGGCACAAAAGCTGAAAGAATCGCTTAAAGAAGCCGCAGAACAAATTGCCCAATTGGAACAAAAATATGAAAAAATGAAACATCAAGTAAAAGATATGCAAATTAGACGTATGGAACTGATGGGACGTGAAAATACAGCCCGGGCCAATTACAGAATTCATCATGTGCTGGAAGAAAACGATTTATTTGATAAAACTTTTTCCCGCTTTTCTGAAATAGAGTATTTTATCGATCGTTTAGAGAAAAAAGTAAACGATCAGTATTTTGCCAATACATTTGACGAAAAAATCGCAAAACTCGAAAAAGAATTAAAAAATAAAGAAACGGATTCAAAACCGTAAAAGAAATTGTTATGCTAAAAAGGCGTAGAGAATCTGCGCCTTTTCTATCATGTGCGGAAGGAGGAGCCTATATGTTTAAGGGAAATAGAAAAGAGAAGCTGAATTGGGCGGTTATATCGGTCGCCATTCTTTTCATTGGAGAACTTTTGCTATTTAACAGCAAGGCTCTTTTCTTCCTTATTTTTACGTTTTTTTTCCTTCATATCGGCAGAAAACGAATGCCGCGCCCATCCGGGAAAATTTTTTTCACTGCCGGTCTGTTAGGCATGGTTATTTTCTTTTTTGAGTTGTATACATTTCGTTTGTTGCTTTTTGTCTTTTTATCCTATTCGGTCATTCGTTTTTTTCAAACAAAACAGGCATCTTCACCTATTATTCAAAAATCCGATGACATCCCGAAAGAAAATGAGATTTTTTTCAGTGAACCATTGTTCAAAAACAAATGGTTTGGTCATCAAAAAACAAAAAAAGAAGTATATTCATGGAACGATGTCAATATCCAAACATGGATTGGCGATACTGCCATTGATTTAAATTACACCATTCTTCCAAAAGGAGAATCCGTAATTGTCATACGAAAGTTGTTCGGAAATATTGAAATTATTGTTCCTTATGAACTCGAAGTAACGGTTCATCATTCTGTATTGTTCGGCTCCTTTTCCATCTTTGAGCACTCGGATATGAAATTATGGAATGAAACCATTCGTTGCCAAACTAAAGAGTACCATTCTGCCGTTCGGAAAATGAAAATTATCACCTCAGTCGTTGCCGGCCATTTAGAGGTGAAACGGTCATGAATCTGTTAAAACGGCAAGTAATTATTGCCATCGCTGCGTCCATTCTCATCTTTTTCATGCTTGGCGTTTCGTTTTTTCTGGCCTTCCCTATCTCGGATTGGTCGTTAATATGGAAACAAAAACTTGCCGATATTCCTTTTATCATTTTTGCTGCTGGAATCAGCCTTGGCGCCGGTTTGTTCTTTGGCATAATGTCGGGATTGCCAATCAAAAAACAACTAGGCCAGCTTGAGGAATTGCTGCGAAAAATTGCACTAGGCCAACCGATTGAAATGCAAAAAGAATGGAACTTGAAAGAATTGGATGAGATTAGTTTTCATATTAAAAAAATCCAAAACCTGCTTGTAGAACAAACGAAATTGACGCAAAAACTGGCAAACGAAAATGTAAAAGAACAAGAAAAACGAGTGGAACAAATGGTTTCCCAAGAACGGCAGAGGCTGGCGCGGGAACTGCATGACTCGGTAAGCCAGCATTTATTTGCCGCATCGATGCTCATTTCCGCCGTCAAAGAGGATTTTGCCAATCTAAATGAAAATAAAATAAAACAAATTCGTTTAGTTGAAGAAATCATCCATCAATCACAGCTTGAAATGCGTGCTCTTCTTTTGCATCTTCGTCCCGTTCCTTTAAAAGGAAAATCACTGCAAGAAGGAATGGAAGAACTGTTAAATGAATTAAGGCAAAAAGTGCCATTGAACATTCAATGGAAAATTGAAGATTTTTTTTTAGAAAAAGGAATAGAGGATCATTTATTTCGCATTTTGCAAGAGTCGGTATCGAACACTCTTCGCCATGCGAAAGCAACCACACTTGAAGTACTGTTAATAAAGCGGAATCATCTGGCTATTTTGCGCATCGTCGATGATGGGATAGGATTTGATGTGGAAACAACAAAAACAGGTTCTTACGGCTTGCAGAACATGTTTGAACGAGCAGCAGAAATCGGCGGCACTTTGCAAATCGTCAGCATGCCGAATCAAGGAACACGGCTGGAAGTGAAAGTGCCGCTCTTATTGAATGAGGGGGAGAATGATGATTAAAGTGTTATTTGTCGATGACCACGAAATGGTGAGAATCGGTGTGTCGGCCTATTTGTCCTCCCAGCCTGACATCGAAGTCATCGGAGAAGCCGATAACGGCAAAAAGGCCGTCGAGCTTGCTCTGGCATTACGACCCGATATTATTTTGATGGATCTCGTCATGCCGGAAATGGACGGCATCGAAGCTACAAAAGCAATAATCTGCGAATGGCCGGAGGCGAAAATCATTATCGTCACAAGCTTCCTCGATGATGAAAAGGTCTACCCTGCATTAGAAGCTGGAGCCGTCAGCTACATGTTAAAAACATCAAAAGCCGACGAAATCGCCAATGCCATTCGTTCCACTTACCGCGGTCAGTCCGTGCTGGAGCCTGAAGTAACAACAAAAGTGATGGCGAAAATGACCAAAAAAACAAAACACCTTCCCCACGAAGAATTAACAAAAAGGGAAATGGAAGTATTGCTGTTGATGTCGCAAGGAAAAACCAATCAAGAAATTGCCGATGAATTATATATCTCGTTAAAAACCGTCAAAGTCCATGTCAGCAACATCTTAAGCAAACTCGAAGTCCAGGACCGCACGCAGGCGGTCATTTATGCATTTCGACATTCATTAGTAAAATAAGACCGTTCCGACTAAAACTTTTCTGTCTTTAATCATTTCTTTTTGAATGTGTGTCTCACCTTCCTTTTCATAACCGGCACATTCTTTTTTGATAGATTAGCTGGAAAAGGCGTGTGAAAAATCGATGTTCCGCCCTTCTGAACAAAACTCTATAAAAAAAGAGGTTGTCCGAAATACGGTTTTTCAGCCCAATTATGAAAAAAGTAAGACCAAAGAATGCTGTTAAATCAACATTCTTTGGTCTTTTATTTGGAAACATGTGACACTAAAAAGGGCTTTTCATACAGCCCCTTTCTTACCTCTAGTCAAGTGTTTTTTATTAAATAATTTGGTTAATCTAGATTTTATTTTGGAAGGAAGGGGTACCCCTTCCTTCCAAAATAAATTTTCGCATGACAAATAGACCTCACGATTTCCATTTTTTTCGCCAGGTCTTTGTGATATAATCTTACTTACGATTACTGATGCATTGTTGCCTTTTCGTAATCGTATTTCAGATTATGTG